>JACQJD010000065.1 GCA_016198185.1 Deltaproteobacteria bacterium | reverse complement strand
GGAACGCTTGTGACAATGGACCCTAAGCGAAGCATCTTCATGCAAGATCTGTGGATAAAAGACCATGTAATCCATAAAATTGGAAAAAATCTAATACTGTCGTTAGATCGACAAAATTCAACGTACACCTGTATAGATGCAACCGGGTGCTGGGGTCTACCAGGCTTCATCCAAACGCATGTTCATTTATGCCAAACGTTATTTCGAAATCATGCAGAAGATCTTGAACTTCTAGATTGGCTCCAAAAAAAAATCTGGCCATTTGAGGCAAAACTAACACCTGCTGCGTTATTTTTATCTGCTTCTCTTGGCATTGCCGAACTTTTAAAAAGCGCCACCACGACGATTTTGGATATGGGCACACTCCATCATACCGATGAACTCTTTCAATCCGCCAAAATTTCTGGAATTCGCTATTTTGGCGGAAAAGCCATGATGGATAGGGGTGAAAGCTTTCCACTCATCGAAGATACCCAAGCCTCTCTAGATGAAACCCAGCGCCTCATTGAAACTTGGCACCAAAAAGAAAACGGTAGACTTCGGTATGCCCTGGCGCCGCGCTTTGCACTTTCTTGCAGTCAGAAACTACTCAAAGCTTGTGTAGATTTGTCAAAAAAGCATGCTTTGATCATTCACACGCATGCCTCTGAAAATAAATTGGAATGTAAAATAGTTCATGAGCAAACGGGAAAAGATACCATCCATTACCTCAATGATCTAGGCTTGTGCCAAACGAAAAGTTCCTTTGCCCATGGTGTTTGGTTAAAAGAAGATGAAATTCAAATTTTGTCGGACACCCAAACAAAACTCACCCATTGTCCTTCTTCCAATCTCAAATTGGCATCCGGCATTGCCGACATTCCGAAATGGCTCCAAGCCAACATCTGTGTTTCTTTGGGTGCGGATGGCGCGCCTTGTAACAACACACTTAATATTTTCCAAGAAATGCGATTGGCTGCCCTGATTCAAAAACCTCTTTATGGAGCTCGAGCGCTGAGCGCACAAACCTGTGTTGAAATGGCAACGCTCTATGGTGCCAAAGCACTGGGGATGGAACAAACACTTGGAAGTTTAGAATCAGGGAAGCTTGCAGATGTTGTGGTTATTCAACAAAATGAACTCTCGCAGTTGCCCAATATTCCAGATGACCCTTATACTGCTTTGGTCTATGCAACTTCCCCCCATTGTGTAAAAGATGTCATCGTCCACGGAAAGATTCTGGTCCACCAATACAAACTATGTTCACTGGATGAGAAAAAACTTATTTCTCAAATGAGGGGTCTTTCTCAAGTCTAATTTTTGAAAGCATCATGGCCATCACCAACCAAAAAGTTGAACGAGATTGGGTAGACATTAAAAAAGTATCAAAAAAGGATGTCGATAAAAAAACAAACATACTACAGAGATATAACCCCATGACAAGCTGATCGTTTCTATTGCATGAACGCTGAAGATAACGAATGGCAATACGAATCAATTCACCAAAAATTAAAAGGTATAACACCAGCCCCACCAAACCAATTTCAATCCACAACATTAAATAGCCATTGTGAGGATAAGCATACCTTAAATAATCTGCGCTGTAGGGCATTTTTTCTGGAAAATATTTGGGATTGATTTTCGTATAACTGGCAATACCATGCCCCAACATTGGCTTCTCTTTCACCATGGTCATCCCAATTTTCCACAAATAGAGCCTTTCTAAAACAGAGGGGCTTGTAGATATGTTCTTGAAAAGCTCAAAGGTGCTCAAACTCTGTTGCGGACGAATCGAAAAAATTACCAAAAAACAAAGTAAGGACAGAAGAATTTTGTAACGCCAACGCATTTTAAGCCAATTTAAAAACACAACCAGTAAAAAAAAGAACAAGAAGAAAATGGTGACACGCGTATAGGAAAAATAAAGACTTAAAGAAGTCAAAAACAACAGGATACCCGAAAACCAACTTATTTTTTTTTGATCTACCATAACGGTCATCAAAATGGGAAAGAGCAACCCAACATAGATGGAAAGGGTATTCGGATCATTAAATGCACCTTGTATGCGACTGCTATAAGCCTGTTGCCCCGAAATATCCATCCCCAAAAAAAATTGCACGATGACATTGATGTTATTCAGCAATAACCCCACCAGGAGGGCCCACCGAAGTCTTTGATAAAACAAATGTGACGTCGTCAGGTATAAAACCATGGCCAGAAGCGCATAAATTCGCACAAATTTAAAAAATCCTCGTAAATTGTCATGAAGATGATGCCCCCAAGATAAAGAGATAAAACAATACCCTAAAAAGATGAAAACAAAAATCCAAAGTCGTTCAAAATTAAATGACGGAGAAAATTTTTCTCGAAGATCTAGAAAGAAAGCCCCTAAACAAAAAAAAACATCAAGCCAAAAGCGATCGAAAGAGGCGCATTCCCAAAAGGAAGTACCATTGCAAATAAAAACAAAAACCATTGCCCCCATTTTTTGAAGGAAACCGATGAAATTAGATACATAGAATCTTTCATTTTAAAGTTAGAAAATAAATCATCGAAGCAAATCCAAAAACAAAACTTAACCCATATAAAACGAGAACGGCATGAACGGCTGATAAACCCGATCGTGTCAGAAGATGCGAAAGATGATTGGTATCCCCAATATAAATTGGTTTTTTATTTTTGATTCGGATCATCGAAACCGTCAAGGTATCCAAACAGGGTACAACAAGAATCGCAGCCAGAACAAACAAAGCATAAGGATTGGACAGTCCTTTTAAGATTAAGTGATTAAACATCAAAACACCAAAAGAAGCGATTGAAAAACCAATGAACAAACTTCCTGCATCCCCTAGGAAAATGGAAGCTTTTGGAAAATTAAATGGCAAGAAACCCAACAAGCTCCCACAGAAAATAATAAGGCAAAAACTCAATAAAAAATTTTGTGTTACATAAGCCAAAACGCTTAAAAATAAAAAAACAATGGCACTGATCCCTGCCGTTAAGCCATTCATATTGTCCAGTAAATTAAACGCATTGGTAAAAATCACATACCAGGCTACACTAAACGCCACATTTAAAATCCAATGATCAAATAAATGTAAATAAACCCCACTTAAAATCATTAATGCCGCAATCACCAATTGACCACAAAGTTTTACTTTAAAATCCAAAATTTTAATATCATCCATCAGCCCCACCAAAGAAATCACCATTGCGGCTATTGAAAAAATTAAGAGATGAATCCAAAAAATATTTTCTCTCCCAAAAGAAAAATAGACATTTCCCTTAACCTCAATTTGGTATTGAATCATGGCATATAAACATAAAAAAGAAATCATAATTGAAAACACAACGCCAATGCCTCCCAAATAAGCAGTAGGAATAGAATGAATTTTTCGACCTCCAGGCTGATCCACCAAATTAAATTTTAAAGCAATTTCTCGTAAAATGGGCATACAAAGATATGAGAGAAAAAATGAAACAACTCCCAACAAAATTGAAATTCTAACCAATGGCATGTAAAGATGAGCGTATAAAAACAAATTGCATGAATCAATAAAATTTGCTTTTCAATTAATAAAAAATTCAGTAGCCTTAACCCCTTTTACATAAAAAAATAAGGTCTAACGAGGAGGTTTAAATGAATGTAATTCGAGCACAATCTGGGTGGATTGAAGTTATTTGTGGTAGTATGTTCAGCGGCAAAACCGAAGAGCTCATTCGCCGCTTAAGGCGTGCTCAAATTGCAAAGCAAGAGGTTCAAATTTTTAAACCGATCATTGATGCCCGATATTCCTTGGATCACATTGCTTCCCACAGTGACCAAAAATTAAAAGCGCAGGTGGTGCGGTCGGCAAAAGATATTTTAGAGGCCATTTCCGCCAAAACACAGGTGGTGGGAATTGATGAAGCTCAGTTTTTTAACTTAGATCTCGTGGATGCCTGCCAAACACTTGCAGATCGAGGGCTACGCGTCATTGTTGCTGGGCTAGATCAAGACTATCGCGGGCTTCCTTTTGAACCCATTCCACAGCTCCTGGCCATTGCTGAATATATTACGAAAAACAATGCCATTTGCGTGGTTTGTGGAAATCCCGCCAGCAGATCCCAGCGTATTATTGCAGATGAAGAACGCGTGGTCGTTGGCGCACAGGATGCCTATGAAGCCAGATGCCGAGTTTGTTTTGATCCCGAACTTAACGATAAAAATACAAAAACAAAAAAAGACAAAAAGACGCGTCCCTTAAGATCTTCGCAGGCCCGCCCTTCATGAATGAAATGAAACATACGTATGGAGAAAACTACCATATTCTGGATAATCCATTTTTATCGTCTTTATTGGCGCTTTTGTGTGCCCAAAGCACAGAACAACCTCTCATCACAGATCTCATCAAGCTCTTATATCAAGGACTCATTGCTCATGTTATTTCCCAAGAATTTCCAAAAAAGAAAGTCACTCTAAAAACTCGAATGTACCAAGAACATCCAGAAGCGCTCTTATCAGAAAAAATTATTGATTTTAATACCAAAGTCATCACGGTTAATTTGGCGCGTGCTGGCATTTTGCCTTCTCAACTTTGTTATGAGTTTCTCAATCATTTATTTAAGCCAAAAAATGTACGACAAGATCATATCTATATTAATCGGATGGTCGACGAAAACAACCGTGTCACGGGAAGCGCCATCAGTGGCTATAAAATTGGGGGCTCCATTGACAATGCCATTGTGCTGTATCCGGATCCCATGGGGGCGACCGGTGGAAGCATTTGTGCAACGCTAGACCTATATAAAAAGAAAGTGCATGGAAAAGTACAAAAATTTATCGCCCTTCACCTTATTATTACACCCGAATACTTAAAGCGCGTTCATGAAAAACATCCAGATCTCATCGTCTATGGATTAAGATTGGACCGTGGACTCAGCTCTCAAAAAGTTTTAAAATCAATCCCTGGTACTTATTGGAAAGAAGAAAAGGGATTAAACACCAAACAATACATTGTCCCAGGCGCAGGAGGCCTGGGAGAATTGTTGAACAATTCATTCGTCTAATGATTAAACACCCACACAAAATTCTCATTTCCAAAAACAAGATCTCAAAACGAACCGCTGCGCTTGGACAAAAAATTACACGAGACTATCAAGGCAAAGATCTCGTCGTGGTCTGTGTGCTCAAAGGGGCCTTTATGTTTTGTGCCGATTTGATCCGACATATTGGGTTACCCCTTCAATGCGAATTTTTTGGAATTTCAAGTTATGGTGCAGAAACGCAATCTTCGGGCATTATTAAAACCACTTTGGATGTGAGCAGTCCCCTGCATGGAAAAGACATTCTCATTGTAGAAGATATTGTGGATACTGGGTTAACCATTGATTATTTAATTAAAACCTTTTCAATGCGACATCCCACCTCACTCAAAGTATGCACGTTGCTCTTAAAACCAGAGTGCCTCAAAACGAAAGTCACGATTGATTACTGCGGCTTTGAAATCGGAAAAAACTTTGTCGTGGGGTACGGAATGGACCATGCTGAAAAATACAGAAATGCTTCGGATCTACTGCTTCTTTTCCCTAAAAAGCGTTGAATAAGCGCCTTCTAACGTTTTCTTTTTTTCGAGCAAAATTTGGCCAGTGCGGATATCTCTCCAGGCTCGAAAGACAATGCCACATGGAGAGATATTCTGGAGTGGCCGAACGGTATCTTTATCTTAAGATTTTGGAGAGTTCTTCTTCCACAATTGACTTCAAATAAGAGTCTAGCTGAGATGCGTTTTCTTTCATCGTTACCGCAGAAGGTGCGCTTTTTGAAGAAATAGGGGCTGAAAGAGAACCTAAACCACTCTTTTGTCGCTTGATCAGTTGCTGCTGAACAATCTCTGGAGAAAGTGGTTTGATGCCTCCCACTGTTTTGGCATGCCATTCAATTTGTGCCAAATGTTCCATCAACTCCAATCGATAATAAGTTTGGGCTAAGGTTTTCCCTACAACCAAAACACCGTGATTTTCAAGCAAAAGAGCATCTGCGTGCTCAAGAAAGGGTTTTAGTATTTTTTCTGTGTTCTCACACCCTGGAGAAATAAAAGGAACCAATGGAATCTGGTCCCCGAGTGTCACAATGGCCTCAGCTATAAAAATGGGGGACAGTCTTTGGTGACTTGCCGCAAAAGCAGTCGTAACGGGGGGGTGGGCATGTATCACCACCGAAATATCAGGCCGCAATCGATAGCAGGCCACATGTAAATCCATTTCAGAAAAAACGGCATGAGATCCTGAAATTTTTTTCCCAGAAAGATCAACGCCCACCAGCATTTCTTCGGAAACATCTCCCTTGCTTTGGGCAGTGGGCGTTGCCCACAGCTTATTTTGAACGCGAACGGAAATGTTGCCATCATGATTGGCGACAAATCCCTTTGCATAGAGTTTATGGGAAAAATGGACGATTTCTTTTTTGAGTTGGGGTTCTGAAGTCATCATCCACTACAGCTTCTAGTAACCATTTTAAATTTTGTCAACGCCTCTACCACACAAAATAATGAATTTCTCAATATAAAAGCGAGAGAAAAATCGTCTAAAGTTGAGCCTGGTGGACGAAGATTTATTACACACGTATGATAATTTTGCCTGCTGGGGAATGAAGGATAAACCACGCGGTCAAATGGCCCTGCGAGCCATTTTGCCGCTCAGCTCTCGGCCTCGCTCTTTTGCCCTACGGGCAAAAGCCATGCCCGCTCGGCCTGCGAGATGGGTTTATCCTTCATTCCCCAGCAGGCTATGTCATCTTGCATATCCATAAATCTTCGTCTACCAGAACCAAACTTTAGACCTTAACTATTTTCCATCGCTTTTATCTTTTATATTGAGAAACTCGTTATTTTGTTTGTCAAATGCCTCTGTCTTCATTATACTTTTTTTTGCGTTTGTAAGGTGTTGTTGTATCCCTAAAATTGAAGTTTCGAGGAACGATTCACATGAAAAAAAGTCCTGTTTTTTTTCTTTTGGTCTTTGCTGTTTTTTTGCTTTCTTTCACCCCCTTTCACTTTTCAACCCAAGATTCGCTCTACATTCTAAAAATGGATGCCTCTTCTAAAGAGGAGCGAACGGCCATTACCTCCCTAGGGGTTGCTATTGAAGAAGTAAAACCAAATTACATCGTTGGCATTGCACATGAAGATTCCCTTCAAAAACTCACCGCACACTCATTTAAATTTGAAGCAAAACCCCTGAAACAATTTCTATTGGATTTCCCAGTCAAAGATGCTGATTTCCATAATTATTCAGAAATGGAAGCAGAGTTAAAATCCTTTGCCGAAAAATACCCTCACATCGCAGAACTTTCGAGCATTGGAGAAAGCATTCAACAACGAAAACTTTACATCATGCGACTATCTGGACCCACACCCTCCTCAACACCAAAACCGGCAATTATATTCATGGGGCTTCATCATGCCCGTGAACATTTAAGTGCTGAAGTTCCTTATTTTTTGATCAAACACTTGCTTGAAAACTATGGCAAAGATGAAAAAATCACCCAGCTGATGGATGAACGCGAAATTTGGGTCCTCCCCATGGTAAACCCCGATGGCGCTGAGTATGATATTGAAAGTGGTGTGTACAAATTTTGGAGAAAAAATGTTCGATCGGAAGGAGCAGATCGCATGTATGGCGTAGATCTGAACAGAAACTATGGCTATCGTTGGGGACAAGAAGGGGCATCGGACAATCCAAGAGCCGAAACCTATCGCGGACCCCATGCTTTTTCTGAACCAGAAACACAGGCTGTAAAGCGCTTTGTTGAATCCCATCCAAATATTACGATTCTCTTGAGCTATCATACTTATAGCGAGCTGATTTTATACCCTTGGGGGCATACGTATCATGATATTGAAGATCCGCAAGATTTTGGTGTTCACAAAACATTGGCAACAGAAGTAGGACGAATAACGGGATATAAACCCCAACAGGCGTCTGATTTATATATTACTTCCGGCGATACCACAGACTGGTCCTATGGAACACATGGCATTTACTCTTTCACCATTGAACTCTATCCAGGTTCCATGTGGGAAGGCGGCTTTTATCCCTCCGCCGCAAAAATTCAAAAAGTTGTTCATGACAATATCCCTGCCGCACTTTATTTGATTGACACGGCAGATCATCCCAGAAAGGTATTGCCAAATTTAAACTAAATTTTAATTTCTAAAAAGACTTGAGCAAAAACGGTTCAAGTCTTTTGCTTTTTATCATAAAAGGCTGTAAGCCTTAATTTTTATGAAACAATCCTTGATCATGCTTTTTGCCACAGGGTTTGGGCTTGGAAAGTTGCCATGGGCGCCAGGCACATGGGCAAGTGTGTTGGGAATTGGATTTTATTTTTTAATAGCCCCGCTTTCCCTCTCTTCTCAGGTGCTGATTCTTTTCGGATTCATCCTCTTTTCAATTTGGATTGCTTCCCAGGCTGAAAAGTTTCTGGGCCAAAAAGATGCCTCCGTCATCGTCATAGATGAAATCGCTGGCATGGGATGCGCCCTGATCGGTAGCTCACTTTCCATGACCTCTATCATCATCGGATTTATTTTATTTCGATTCTTTGATATTTTAAAACCATTCCCGATTTCGTGGGTTGAAAAAAAATTAACAGGGGGCATGGGGGTTGTCATGGATGATGTGGTGGCAGGCG
>JACQJD010000067.1 GCA_016198185.1 Deltaproteobacteria bacterium | reverse complement strand
TAAAAAAAATGAGAAAAAGTTTTTACTTTCTATTGTTCTTATTGCCTTTGGTAGCGACCCATTGCGGTGGAGACGGAGGTGGGGGTGGAGGCTCAACTTCATCTTCTATCTCCAACGAGGAAGCGGTAAACAATAATGCGCCTGAAGCGTCATCTGATGTTTCAGATGACACAGCAAGCCATCAGATTTCTGAAGATGTGCCAACGCCACCAGCGTCAGCTGGCATAACCCCACCAAAGACGCCAGAGATGGATCCATGGCAATTCATAGATCCTCAACTTGAGGGGACGGGTAGTGCTGCTTTTTCATTTGCGATGACGGTAACAAAGGGTGAGCTGTATATTGTTTACGACGATCATGGTAAAGATGGTTTTGGCCCAGGGCTAAAGGTTAAAAAATTTGATGGAAGCCAGTGGCAATTGATCGGAAATTCAATTTTTGATTTTTTGAGTTTTCCTTCAATTGCTGTTTTTAATTCTGAAGTTTATGTGGCTTACGAGGGGGGTGTGGACTATCAGAATCGACGCATGATGGTTAGGAGATGGAATGGAACGACATGGGAAGAGGTGTTTCGTTTTGGAGATCTTATAGGTCAGTCACGAACGGTAGCCCCATTTTTGTCATTTTTTAATTCTATGCTTTATCTTTCCTATGTTGTTGCTGACAGCGTTCTTCATCAAGGCGTCATACAGTATCAATTTATGATTAAGATTAAAAAATACGATCTTACTACAGGAACATGGCAGGATGTGCCATTTTCTGTACCTGCATGGTATGCACAGAGTTGGGGTGGGAACTCAGGTCTGATGGAGCCCAGGTCTTATGTTAATATTGCAAACCTATGTTTATCTTATTATTCTGATATCCATCCGAACACCGGCGAGGTAGTAAATCCTACACGACGGGATAATGCAAAAATTTCTGGAAGAGATGATGCGCGTTTCTGTGCTGAGACAATAGAAACAAGGGAGCTCTATAAAGATCGAGATGACCATCATCTTTTATCTGATATCGAATTATATAGATCTGATAGTATTTACAAGCTTGATCCCAGCAAAAAATATCGTTGTTTCGGTGCTCTCGTAAGAGACAATAATGGTGTTATGAGGGACTTAGGGTGTGTATCCAATAGAGATTCTAACGTCATCTTGTCCAAGGCTAGAACAATCGTGGATCAAAATGATCTCTATATTGTTTTTTTTGAACGTGAAAACACGACTTTACCCTTTCGTCTTGTTATTAAAAAACGTAAATTTTAACTATTGATACACGCATAAATAATGGCGCATCTTTTGGCCCCTTTTGGCCTGCGACTACGTCAGACTCACAAAATGTCCTCGACGTATCACCGGGGATACGCCTCCGGGCATTTTGCTCGTCTTCCTTGTCTCGGCTCAAAATGTGCTCAAAATCTTGCGCCATTATTTATGCGTGTATCAATAACCGGTCCAAAGCGTTCACAAAAAGTGCTTCCTTATGTGCCAAGATATGCTTTTTTAACATCAGGATGATTGAGCAATGCCTGAGCTTTATCTGTGAGGACGATTCGACCCGTTTCCAAAACATAGGCTCGGTGAGCAATATGAAGCGCCATATTGGCATTTTGTTCGACCAATAAAATCGTTGTTCCTTCGGCGTTGATCGATTGGATAACGGAAAAAATTTGTTTCATCACTTGGGGGGCAAGTCCCAGGGAGGGTTCATCCAAGAGCAATAATTTTGGACGTGCCATCAGTGCTCGTGAAATGGTGAGCATTTGTTGCTCACCCCCTGAAAGCGTTCCTGCCCATTGACGACGGCGTTCTTTCAGAATGGGGAACAAGGTAAAGGCAAAGTCTTTGTCTTTTTGGATGCCTTTGGAATCTTTTCGAATGAAGGCGCCCAGTTCTAAATTGTCTTCGACCGATAGATTGGGGAAAATGCCTCTACCTTCGGGAGCACACGAAATGCCACTTCTTACGATGAGATGAGGACTTTTCCCTGATAGATTCTCGCCATTAAAATGAATGGTTCCAATGCTGGGTTGGAGCAATCCTGAAAGTGTGCGGAGCAGTGTTGTTTTACCTGCGCCGTTGGCACCAATGAGTGTTACAATTTCTTTGGTGTCTACAACCAAAGAAACATTTCTGAGAGCCGTAATGGCACCATAGGCTACTGTGAGATTTTCAACGGAAAGCAACGACATTAGGCTTCTCCCAAGTACGCTTTAATGCACACCGGATTCGATTGAATTTCTTTGGGGGTTCCTGTGGCGATTGTTTCTCCATGATCCAAGACCAGGAGCCGCTCACAAATGCCCATCACCAGTTTCATGTCGTGTTCAATCAGTAAAATGGTCAAGTCAAATTCTTTTCGAATGTGGTGAATGGTTTCCATGAGGGCTTCTGTCTCGGTGTGGTTTAAACCCGCGGCGGGTTCATCCAGCAATAAAATTTTGGGATGGGTGGCCAACGCCCGCAAAATTTCTAACCGTCGTTGGGCCCCATAAGGCAAGTGCTTTGCCAAAAGCTCTGCCTGGCCATCCAAATTAAAAATTTTTAATAATTGAAGTGCATCTTCGGTCATTCTTTGTTCTGAGGTTTTGGCATAAAAAGATTCGAAGGTAGCAGCCACAATGCCATAATTTAAATGAATGTGGTGGCCAATACGTACATTGTCTAAGACAGAAAGATTTTGAAAGAGTCTGATATTTTGAAATGTTCGTGCGATTCCTAACGTGGTGATGTGATGGGGTTTGAGATCATTGAGTGGCGTATCTTGCAGTAGGATGACGCCTTCCGAAGGGCGGTACATGCCCGTCAACATATTAAAGACGGTTGTTTTGCCAGCACCATTGGGGCCAATGATCCCAACGAGTTCATTTTTCGTTAAGGTTAAATTAAAATTGGAGACGGCGACCAATCCTTGAAATCGCATGGTGAGACCTTTGACTTCCAACAAAGACGATGTCATCGTGATTTCCTTTTTAAAAAAGGCAGAACATCTCCTATTTCTTTGGTGCCCAGAATTCCTTGGGGGCGTGTCAGCATGAGGGTTAAGAGCAGCAGGGGGTAGATGACCATTCTAAAATCCAGTCGCGTAACTTCCTGAAGGGGGCGCAACGCTTCTGGTAAAATGGTGGTAATGAGAGCTGCCAAAACAGCACCACTGATCGAGCCCATGCCACCCAAGACCACAATCACAATGGCTTCAAAAGATTTTATAAAGGTAAAGGAACTGGGGTTTAGATATCCAATATAATGAGCGAATAACCCACCTGCGATGCCTGCAAAAAATGAGCTCAGCATAAAGGCCTTTACTTTGTAGGCCGTAATGTTAATGCCCATTGCTTCTGCAGCAATTTCATTCTCACGAATGGCTAAGAGTGCCCGCCCGTGATAAGAACGAACGAGCCGAAAACTTAAGAGCACCACACAGACAACAAAAAAATAAACCCAAAAAAAATTGGACCAAGAGGGAATGCCTGTAAATCCACGGGCGCCACCGATGACATCTAAATTTAGAATAAGAACACGAATGATTTCTCCGAAACCAAGAGTGACAATCCCCAAATAATCTCCTCGCAAATGAAGAGACGGGAGGCCGACCACATAGCCAAACCCAGCGGCGGTGAGCCCTCCCAAAAAAAGGGAAATCAGAAAAAAGAAATGAGCACCGACTGTTTGAAGCCAAAAGGGTAGGCCCATGGCAGAAATCCATGGTGCAAAAAAATAAAAACTAAAAGCAGCGGAAACATAGCCCCCAATCGCCATAAAACCCGCATGACCAATGGAAAATTGTCCGGTGAGGCCATTAATGATATTGAGGCTTACGCCGAGAATAATATTAATGCCACAATACATGAGAATCATAAAAAGATAAGGATTGAGGGTTTTAGAAATGATCCATTGGCTAAACATTAGAATGGCAATCACCGTTCCAAATAAATAAATTTCTTTTTTCACCATGGGTTACACTTTTTCTGCCGTCTTTTTCCCAAAGATGCCCGTGGGTTTGATCAACAAAACGAGGATGAGTAGAAAAAATGCCAAGGCATCTCGATAGGTAGAAGAAAAATATCCCACGACCATTTCTTCTGAAAGCCCCATGAGCATGGCTCCAGCAATGGCTCCCGGAATGCTTCCAATGCCGCCAATGACGGCAGCGACAAAAGCCTTGAGCCCAAAAAGAAGCCCCATGAGGGGATCAATCCGAGGGTAAGAAAGTCCGACGAGAATGCCACCGGCAGCAGCCAACATAGATCCTAAAATAAAGGTAAAGCTAATAATGCGGTTCGTGTCTATGCCCATGAGAGAAGCGGTTTCATGGCTGAAAGAGACCGCCTGCATGGCTTTTCCCGTTTTGGTATGAAAGACGATGTATTGTAAAAGAAACATCAGCGTCATCGAAAGTCCGACAACGATCACTTGATAATTGCTAATGGCAATGTCTCCTATTTGAAAATAAATTTGTCGTTCAATGAGTTCTGGGAAGAATTTGGGATCTGCTCCAAAAAACAGTTGTCCGCCATTTTCTAAAAAAAGCGAAACACCGATGGCGGTAATGAGTAAGTTGAGCCTCGGCATGGCACGAAGGGGGCGATACGCGAATCGTTCAATGGTGAAACCAAGCGCGCCACAAACGACCATCGATAGAATCAAAACCACGAGAGCCAAAAATAACGATGGCGCTTGATCGGCACCTAAACCACGCGCGATAAAATACCCCGAGAAAGCCCCAATCATAAAAATATCGCCATGGGCAAAATTAATGAGATTTAAAATGCCATAGACCATGGTGTAGCCAATGGCCACCAATCCATAAATACTTCCAATGGAGATTCCATTAATAAGGTGCTGAAAAAATTCTTCCAAGGGGTAAACTAAGGATGAACGGTTTCAATGAAACTAAATTTCTTATTTTTTACCACAATGACCACAGCTGCTTTTTCAGCATCTCGTTGATCATTAAAACTGATGTTGCCAGTGACGGCTTGAAAATTTTTAATGTTCGCCAACGCCGCCCGAATTTCTTGCGGGGTTTGATTTTTTGTTTGTTTTAAGGCTTCAATGAGAATTAAAGCCGCATCGTAACCCATGGCCGCCAAACCATCTGGAATTTTTCCGTACACTTTTTTATAGCGACTGACAAAATCAATGACTTTTGGGTCTGTGCTTTCCGGGGAATAATGATTTGAAAAATAGGAGTTGTCCAAGGCATTGCCTGCGATTTCGGTTAAACGTTCAGAATCCCAACCATCCCCTCCCAACAGGGGTGCTTTGATACCAAGTTCTTTGGCTTGGCGGGCGATGAGGCCGACTTCGGTGTAATAGCCGGGTACAAAAATGGCATCTACTTTTTTAGAGCGAATGGTGGTGAGCTGTGCTTTAAATTCAACGTCGCCACCTGTGTAAGAAATATCCGAAACAATTTTCCCGCCATTTTCTTCAAATGTTTTCTTAAAAAATTCAGCCAACCCCACGCTGTAATCACTTTTCACATCTCTTAAAATGGCAACGCGTTTTGCTTTTAATTTGTGGATCGCAAAATTAGCCATGACTTTGCCTTGGAAGGGGTCAATAAAACAAGTTCTGAAAATATAATCTCCCACTTGGGTAACTTTGGGATTGGTTGAAGAGGGGCTAATCATGGGGATTTGATAGCGCTGCGCAATGGGGGCAGCCGCCAGTGATCTGGAGCTTGCTACTTCGCCTAGGATGGCAATAACCCCATCACTGGTAATGAGTTTGGTAACGGCTGTTGCGGCTTCTTCTGCTTTTCCTTGATCATCGACGGTAATGATCTTTAATTTTTTTCCTTGGATGCCACCTGCGGCATTCAGTTCATCGATGGCAAGCATGATGCCTTCATGGGTTGAAACCCCAAAGGTGGCCTCTGATCCTGTCAGAGATCCGAACTCTCCAATTTTGAGGATATTTTTATCTTCTTGTTTGGTGCACATGACGAAAAAGGTTAACGCAAAAATAACGAGAAACATTTTATTCAATGTTTTCATTTTTTTCCTCCGATACCATGTTTTTTATGGGTTGAATGAATCGAACGCTAGCAAATGCATTTTTGAAAGTCAAATAAGATGTGTCAAACAAATGGGGGAAGTTAGAGTAATAGCTCTAAGGTTTTTCAAAATTGCCTCTGGCAATACCCAGGTGGCTCGAACTTCAATGCCGCCACCTGGGTATTGCCAGAGGCAATTTTGAAATCATCTTAAAGGCGATTGATGTAAGTTAGACATTTTGTTTTCCTCATTTACTCAATAATTTCAATGAGTCTGTAGTATCCTTTGAGATTGTTTCGGTGAGCTTGTTCGGACTTCAAGAGAACTTGTTCGCCCACTTGTGCGCGATCTGCTTTTAAAATCCAAGATTCGGGCAGAGCGGCTTCTTTTCCATTGGGAAGCTCAATGAGAAATACGCGATTGCTGATTTCATGTTTCCGGAATTCTCCAATCGTTTTCTGATCATCACACCCGCTTCGCGCAGTCAAATTTTGTAAGGCCAATTTCATGGTATCCATGGTTTTCACCATTGCAGAAGGGTCATAGGGGCCAGACAGGGTTGGATTTTTTTTCGGTTCCTGATCTTGTTTTTGAGAAGCCTCTTTGGGCATCCCTGCTTTTACAGTGGTTGCTTTGGGTGTGGTTTCCGCTACGACGCTTTCTTGCGAATCGGTTTCGACAGGTAAAAGAGTAGGTGGCCGCTGGGCAAGTGCTGTGAGTTCTTCATTTAATTTTTCTGTGCGCTTCTGTTTTTTTTCTAAATACTTCTGAAGATCTGCTGTTGCCTTTTCAATCATTTCATCGAGGCGCTTTCGATGCTCATCAGCCTCTTTCCTTACTTTTACAACGGGCTCAGAATCTTGAATGAGTCTTTTATATCCGTATTCATCATAATAATATGCATCTTGAACAGACTGATCCTTTGTTGAAGTGCCACCCTCTGGAGGCGAGATTCTCTCTTGCGCCAGGGCGTACCCACAAAACCCCATTAATAATAGAATAAATAATTTTTTCATCGTTCCTCCTTTTTATAGAGGCTGTAGAAGAATTGTCATGGATATCCGGTGGTGGTCACTCGCGGTGTAGCCCGAAGGATTCTTATCAAAGATTCCTTACGCTTCGCCACACGTGGCGAAATGCGAGGAATGACAACATTTCTAGAACCTCTTGCTTTTATTAATTGCAAAAAATATGCCACGTTAAAATTTGATTAAAACGAAATAAAATTGATAACTTAGACTTCTCATCGAGTTTTAATAATCGTTATAGATTAGACATCTTTATTTTGTTTTTGACACTTTTAAGCCTAAAAAACATTCCCCAAAAAAAATGGCTTGGAATCTTTAAAATCCAAACCATTTTTTTTTGGAGGGTGGATAAAATTGCAAAAAAGTTTGACACCATGGCAAAAGTACCTGTTTTTTTAATTTTGATTCCCACTTGTAATATAATATCATAAATAATGAGCTCGGATGGCGGGTTTCGGGCTATTTAAAACATATT
>JACQJD010000063.1 GCA_016198185.1 Deltaproteobacteria bacterium | reverse complement strand
GTGATTCCAATTATTTATGCGGTAGATTATTTTTTAAAAGTGGGACCTCGGTATTTAAAAGACGAAACCATTCGGCCCAGGCTCTTATTCCAGAAAAAAAGTAAAATTTGTTATGAACCATATGGGGTTATTTTAATTATTTCACCCTGGAATTATCCCTTTGGGATCCCCATGGGGGAAATTATTTTGGCGCTCTTGTGTGGGAATGCGGTGATTTTGAAGCCATCTGAATATGTGGATCCTGTTTCTCGGTGTATTCAAAGTATTTTTTCGTCTTTGGATTTACCCAGAAATTTATTTCAAGTGGCTTATGGTGATGCGGCTTTGGGAGCAGAACTGGTAGGGCATGCTGGGATTGATAAGATTTCCTTTACAGGTTCCACGCGTGCTGGGCAAAAAATTTTAGAAAGCGCCGCTCACCATATCACGCCTTGTATTATGGAGCTTGGGGGAAAAGATGCTGCCATTGTACTCAAAGATGCTGATTTAAAAACCACAGTTTCTGGAATTGTGTGGGGGGGCTTTACCAATGCCGGCCAAGTGTGTGGCTCGATCCAACGGGTTTATGTTCATCGGTCTATTGTCCAGCCGTTTGTAGAAGCTGTTGTAAAACAGACTGAAAATTTAAAAATGGTAGACGACATTGCTTCGATTGTTTTGCCGGCGCAACTGGATCGCTATGAGGCCCAATTGAAAGAGGCTTTGGAAAAGGGTGCAAAAATTTTAATTGGAGGCAGACGTCAATCCATTCAAGGGAGGAATTATTTTGAACCGACGGTTTTAATCAATGTGACGGATGAGATGAGCATCGTCAAAGAAGAGACCTTTGGTCCCTTTTTGCCGATTTTGATGTTCGACGATGAGCAAGAGGTTATTTCACGCGTGAATCACTCGCCTTATGGACTGTGTGCCTCCATTTGGACCCAAAACAAACAGAAAGGCTTTCGGTTGGCCAAAAAAATTGAGGCGGCCACGGTGACGGTGAATGATTGTCTTTTTACACATGCCATGTGTGAAACGCCCTGGGGGGGCTATAAGTATAGTGGGATGGGAAGGGTGCATGGCAAATGGGGATTTTACGAATATTGCCAGGTTAAACATATTAGTGTTGATCGAATTTCGTTAAAACCTTTTTGGTGGTTTCCCTATACGGCTTATTCTGATCAAGTGGCTCAAGAATTGGCAGACCATGTGGCTGCCGATACCAAGCTTGATAAAATTAAAACATTCTTTCGGTTTATGATGGCCTATTTATTTCGATAGCCCATATTTTTGATTGATGGCCCAGATGTTTAAAAAATTAATGAGAAAGTGTAAGAGAATGGGGGCCATGAGGTTGCCGGCATATTGATACAAGGCGCCCAGCACAAATCCCATGATGACGGCTGTGAGTGTCCAGGGCATCATAATGGGCTTGATCGGAAAATGCATGAGGCCAAACAGAAGACTGGCAACGATCAGTCCAAATTGGTTTTGAACAGCACCTCGAAACAAAATTTCTTCTCCAAGGCTACTCATCAAGGCCAAAATAAAAATGGTGGTGTTGGAGGAGGGTGTTAAAAAACTGGCAAAGAGTTCGACGAGTTTTTTCCCCCATTCTGTTTTTTCAGAACACATGTTGGAGAGCGCAAAAACACCAAAGGCAATCCATGCTGCCAACGCCACCCCCCGGGTCCCAAAAAAAATAACTGGAAGATTGGCAGCATAAATCCATATGCCGCCCACAAAGCTCATGCCTGCATAAAATACAAAGATCTTAGGGAGTTCGAATCGCATGGAGGTTTTTTTGAAAAGTCTGCATTAAAGATAATGCGTATTGGAGCGGAGGTGCTTCTTCGCGCCATTGATTAAATTCGGCGTTGAATGTTTGGTAGTGAACATCAATGGTGGGTTCAATTTCGTTTCGTGTTTGAGGGGTTTCGTTTAAAAAACGGTATCTTTGTTGAGCGGTGGCATAGTGTTCCTCTGATTCCAGGGGTTCTTCCACAAGGGGGGGCTCCAAATGCGGTTCCACCAGAAAATCATTTTGATCTAGATGAACAAAAAAACGGTAGCGCTTGTGTTCTGTTTCATAGACCCACCCAGAGGTAATGGTGCCATCCTCTCGAGATAAATCTTTCAGGGGATACGCTTTGACCGTTTGAAGCAGTGCTTTCCAGGATTGTTCAAAATAGGCTTTATCGATTTTAGACGAAGACGTTGTTTTTTCTTTCACTTCTGGACGTGGGGTGGAGGTACAACCTCCATAGATCATCGGAATTAAAATAAGAACAACCGCTAAATTTTTGGGTGTGAGCCACATTTGGAATTTTAAAATACCAAATCCAAGTATATCGCCGAGATCGTCAAAAAAGCAATAAATTGTAGGGATAAAAAGCAACGTGAGTGCCGTCGAACTCACCATTCCGCCGACGAGAACAATGGCCAAGGGTTGATAGAGCTCTGCGCCGGATCCAAATCCAAGAGCCATGGGGATCATCCCCATGATGGTGGTTAACGAAGTCATTAAAATGGGGCGAAGCCTTCGTTTGCCGGAAACCATAATCGCTTCCTCTCGATCCATCCCGCGTCTTCGTAAAATATTAATGTAGTCAATCAAAATAATCGCATTGTTAACAGCAATCCCAGTTAAAATGATGATCCCAATAAAAGCTGGAATGCTAAGAAGCTTTCCAGAAAAGGTTAAAGAAAGGGTAATTCCAATGAACATCAGTGGCACCGAGCATAAAATGGTAAGGGGATGGGTGAGGGACTCAAATTGGGCTGCCATAATCAGATACATGAGTACGATTGCAAGAACGAGCGCAACTTTCAAGGATGCATATGAGGATTGAAATATTTTGTAATTGGGCCCGAGCTGTAAAGAATATCCCGCAGGCAGTGATATTTTTTTGAGGTCTTTCGTGAGCGAAGTCATAGATGCTTTTGGATCCAGCGTTGTAAAGAGCGTAATGGTTCGTTCCTTTTCTTCTCGTGTGAGAGCGGCTGGCGAAAATACTTCTTTAAAATGCGCAATGGCATTGAGCGGCACAAACGAAGAAAAGGGCGTTAAGAGTTCCAGGTTTTCAAGATCTTGATGGGTTTTAATTTTTTGATGATGTGTGCTCACCACAATGGGTAAATCTTGGGCAGGTGTGCGAAAGGTTGTTGCCTCCGTGCCATACAGTTTTTCTTTCAATTGGTCAGCGACATCTTGTGCGGTTAAGCCAAAATCAGAAGCTTCGAGTGTATGAATGTTAACCACCCATTCTGGAACGGATTGGTCAAAAGCAGGTTTCACCGATGTCACTTTCTTATTTTCCAAAAGTTTTTGTGCAACCTTCTGGCTTTCTTTTTTAAGCTTTTGAAATTCAGGGCCTTTGACTTTTAAATCCAGCGTCTTTGCATCCAATCCTTGGGCAATGGCAGATAAAGGATTGAGGGCGGCCACGCTAAAATAGGTATCGGGAACGGTTTTAAGATAAGCTCGAAGTTGTTTGAGCGAGCGCGTTGCCTTTCTCGGAGATTTAAATTTGATGTAAAATTGAAGCTTTTGTTTTTCGATGGTTAAATGGGTAGCGTGAATATTTTTGAAGCTTCGAATTTTCTGATCTACAAACAGGGCTTGGGTGCGAATATGGTCCAGCGTCGTGGCCTGTGGATAGATCAACTCAATTTGGTAGTCCGTTTGTAAACTCTCTGGGAAAAACTCTTTTTCTGGCATCCAGGCCAAGGAAAAGAGAAAGATCAAAAAAACAATGACCACAATGCTTACTCGGGATTGCCAACTTTGAACGGCTTCTTTTAAAGTTCTTTCATATTTTTCTTCGATTTTCTTTTGGATACCTTCCAGTGTTTCTTCGCCTTCTTTTCCTTTGGCGATAAAGGTGTTCAGCACTTTTTGAGGGGTCAGCATAAAACGTTTTAAAAGCTTTTCATATAAAAGAGCGAGGCGGCTTCCCAAGGTTGCAATTTTATCGAGTAATTTTAATCCAAAAAGGACGATATCTTTCCATTTATGAACTTTTTGTTCGAATCGTTCTGGGACATGGCTTACGCGAAGGATTTTGGCAGAAAACATGGGAATAAATGAAAATGAAATAATGAGAGAAAAAATTTGTCCAAAAATAATGGCTAACGACAGATCTTTAAAAATAAGTCCAATCGGGCCTTGAACAAATAAAATAGGGACAAAGACCGCAAGTGTCGTAAGGGTTGAAGCAATGACAGCGCCACTGACTTCCAAAGTAGCATTTAACGCAGCCGTCTTGGGGCGCTCTTCAAGTCCTAGGTGTACGAAAATATTTTCTAAAATGACAATCGAAGCATCGACGCTCATGCCGAGTGCCAAGGCAATCCCGGCCAAAGAAAAAATATTTAAAGACAGGCCAAAAAGATAAAAAAGCGTGAAGGAACTGATGACCGAGAAAGGAATGGCCAAGAGCAAAATAAACGTCGTTGAAATTTTTCTTAAAAAAATGAGAAGAACCATAATGGTTAAGAGGGCTCCTATCCAGGCATTGTCTTTCACCAAAGACAAAGACTCTTGGATGATGAGTGCTTGGTCATAGGAAGAGGTCATTTCAATATGCTGGTGTTGTTGAAACTCGGTTTTGAGCTTTTGAATTTCTTTTGAAATAGACAACGTGTTGCCGGCGGCTTCTTTAAAGATGGCAAGCGAAACGGCAGGTCGGCCATTGATATAAGCATCGTTGAGTTGTGTCTTGGCAATGGTTTGAACGTTTGCGACATCTCTCAGTCGAATCAATTTTTTATCGTGAATATGAACAACGGTGTTTTGAATATCTTCCAACGACTGAAACTGTCCAGAGGTTTTAATGGCAATGTCTTTAACGCCTTCTCGAAGGGTGCCTCCTTTGGCTTGAATGTTTTGTGATTTCAAGGCTTGAATGAGGTGATCCACCGTTATTTTTTGAGCTTCCAATGCTTGTGCATTCGTTTTAACGGAAATTTCCTCTTCGATGCCCCCAAAAATATCGATGTGCGCTACCCCTAAGACGCGTTCCAGCGCTGGTTTTAATTTTTCTTGAGCGATGTGTCTTAACTGAGAGGCATCTTTGTTTTTTTCTGAAATGGATAAGATGAGAATGGGGGCGGCATTGGGATGATGCCTTTCAACCTTAGGATCTTTGGCTTTCGAGGGGAGCTTGTGTTTGACATGGTCAATTTTTTCTCTGGCTTCCAGAGCCGAGAAATCCACAGATCCTGTGGCCGCGTTCCACCGGAAAATTAAATGGATATGTGAAACGCCTTCCTCTGAAATGGCTTGGATATAATAAAGGTTTTTTAACGTGGAGAGTTCTTCTTCCAAGGGTTTTGTAATCTTTTTTTCTACTTCATCGGCAGAAGCATTTTCATATTCTGTTTCAATGGTGAGCGTTGGTAGATGAACATTGGGAAACAAATCCAAGTGTAATTTGGAAACACTGACCAGCCCCAAAAACACAAAAATGGCCAACATCATGAGCGTTGTAATCGGCCGGTGAATGAAGATAGAAATCAGTTGGTTCATCGCATTAAAATCCTTCCTCGATGGGGATCACAAACACCTGAACTCCTTTTTTCTTTAATTTTTGTTCTTTAAATAATTTGAGTTCTTCTACAAATTTTTTGGCCGTGACGGGGTCCAAGACGATCCAGTAGACCAAATTTAATCCAGGGCCGATTGGATTTCCCAATTTTAGGCCTGACTCTCCACTCCCTTGAACTTTCTGAATGAGTGTAAAAGTTTCGATGTGATTCGAACGCAGTAAGAAATCCATTTCGGGTTGTAATTCTTGATCACAGACCATCATGATTGCTTTCATAAGGCCGTCCTTTCTTTGAGATGAATCGCTTTAAACCAAAGCCATTTGAGGTGGAGATATTCTTCCACATCTTCCAGAAGGCTGTATGTCAGGGGGACCGAAAACAAGGTAAGAAACGTAGCACCTGTAATGCCAAAAACGGTGGTGACCCCAAATCCTTGATACATTTCTGCCCCTGCCCCAGAACTAAAGGCCATGGGCAAGGTACCCAAGACATCGGTAATGGCGGTCATAAACACAGGGCGCATTCTAGAGCGAAGTGCTGTGAGCAAAGCTTCTTTTCGATCCATTCCGCGATGTCGTAAAATATTGGTGTATTCAATGATGAGGATTCCAGCATCTACCGTAATGCCTACGAGTAGAATGATGCCAAGCATCACAATGACATCTAAATGGAATCCCCACAAGGTAACGCCCAGGAGTACGCCGCCAGCCGCCAGAGGCAAAGTCAATATGAGAGAAATGGGTTGGGTAAAAGATTCAAATTGAGCTGCCAAAATCATATAGACGAGCACGATCGAAAATAAAAGAGCAAGAAACAACTGTGAAAACGTTTCGTTTAATACTTTGAGTGTGCTTTCAAAGGTGATGTCCTTCATGAAGTGGGTTGTGGTTTGAATCACCTGTTCGATGTCGGATCTGATTTCTTGCAAAGATCGACGGTGGGTTTGAAGGTGTGCAAAGAGGGTATCGGATGGAATGTGATTGGTTCTTTCAATGGAGAGCGGTTGAATTTTTCTTTCAATGTTCGCAAAGGTTTCTAAAGGAAGGACATATCGCTCGCCACGAAGGGTGGTGATGATGGGCAGTTGATGCAGTGCCTCGATCGATTGTTGAGAGGCTTGATTTAATTTTGGATCTTGAATAAAAATAGTCCAATCTTCGTCGGTAGCAGGGTTAGAAAGATGCGTTGCCTCCAGCCCTTCCAGGGAGCCATACACCAACTCTGAAAGATACGAGGTGGTCAGTCCATATTCTTTGAGCTTATCCGTTAGAAATTGAATTTGAATGATGGATTCTGTTTGTGCCTCATTGGTTTCAATATAAACAACGTCGCTTACTTTTTGGAGAGCCTGCTTCAGTTGGATCATGGCCTGCTCACGGTAGTTTGGATCTGCGTTTTGGAGAACCAACACAATGGGAGCCCCCTGACCTTCGGAAGTATCAATTTTAGGGTGATCTAAAATTTTAAGTGTGATGTCTGCAAGTTGGTCATGCTCGTCTCGTTGGTGGGTCAAATACGATTGAGCCTTTGAAAGAGAAGGGATTGGTTTTTTGAGATCTACAAATAATTTGGCCGTGTTGTCTTTGACCGTCGTTGCAAATGTTTTAACCGAGGGGTCGGCTTTTAGTTTATGTTCGATGTGTGTTGTGTGTGCATTTGTTTCTTGCAGCGAAGTGGTTTGAGGGGCCTTGGCTTCTATTTTAAATCGGTTAAATTCTCCGAGGGGGATGAGGTCAAACCCGGGTAATCCACAAATGGCGATCCATGAGCCTGCATAGAGGGTGCTGATGACGAAGAAAGCAGAGCGTGGTCGATCTAAAAGATAGGCGACCGATGAGAGATAAAAATCTTGAACTTTTTTTGCTCCTTTTTCTAAGATCGGTATGCGGATAGGCTTTGTGAGTTTTGAGATGTTGAGACGGCGCTTTAATAAAAGGTAAGAAAGACACGGAATGAGGGTAAACCCAACGATTAAAGATAAGGTAAGGGCAACGACAAACGTAAAGGCAATGTCCTGAAACAAAATGCCCACCAGTCCTTTCACACAAATGACAATGGGAATAAAAATAGCCAGTGTGGTTAAGACCGATGTAAAGACGCCTGCCGAAACTTCGGCGGTGCCTTCTACGGCAGCTCTCCACGGGGATTTGCCTTCTTCGAAATGATGCCGATGGATATTTTCCAAGAGGATGATGGCGCTATCGACCACCATGCCACAGGCGAGTGTGATGCCCGCCAATGAAAATACATTCTGAGTCACATCAAAATACTTCATGAAGGCGAAGGTCCCAATAATGGAAATGGGGATGGTGGTTGCAATGACGATGGTGCTGGCGATGCTTTTTAGAAATAAGAGCACCAGGATGAGAGAGAGGCCCGCCCCTTGCCAAAAATTGCCAAATAAAATACGGCGGCTCGTTTGAATATAAATAGAATCATCTTTGGCATAGGTGATCTTGACCTCTGGAAAGTCATTCTGAAGTTTGGATAAATGTTTTTTGGTTTCTGAAATGACATCCAGGGTGGCAGCTTCGTGTGACTTTAAGATCTCAATTCCAATGCTGGTTTCTTCTGAAATGCGAGATAAGATTTTTTGTTTCTCATATCCCAATTGAATTTCAGCAAGATCTTTTAATTTTAGTGTTTTTTTGGGAGAGATGACAATGGGCAGTTCTTCAATGGCGCCCAGTGTTTTTAATTCACCGTCTAGTTTTAGGGTCAGTTCGTGTTTGGCCTCGGTGAAGGTGCCAATTTGTTTTTGGATATTGTTTTTTTCAAGTGCTTGGGCAATATGAAAAAAGGTGAGTCCATAAGAGGCTAACCGATCGGTGTCGATTTTAATCAAAACTTGGCGATGGTGTGTTCCGGAGAGATCTACTTTTGAAACGCCCTCGATGCGTTCCAACTTTGGCAGAAATTTTTTTTCAACCAGTTGTGTCAGTTCGACCAGTGGGCGGCGGGATGAAATATCAGCTCTTAAAATAGGTTCTTCGGCTGGATTCCATCTAAACACCTGCGGTGATTTTGCTTCTAAGGGGAGTTCTACATTTTTCATGAGTTCGCGAATTTTTAAGGCTGCGTAGTCAATGGACTCTCCCCAATAAAATTTTAAAACAAACTGGGCTTCGTTGGCAGAGCTTCGAGACCATAAATCTTTGAGCCCATCGATTGTATTAAAGCGTTCTTCGACGGGAACTGTTATTTTTTGTTCTATGGTAGACACATCGAGACCCGGTGCCGAAATGACCACAGAAAGGGTGGGGAGGGTAATGGACGGAAAAAGGTCAATCGAAGACTGCTCAAAGGCAAAAAGACCAATCAAGAGGATCCCCACATTTAAAGAAAATGTGGTGATGGGTCTTCGAATAAAAAAATTAATGAACTTCATGGGGGGAGGCAACAATGCTGACATGAGCCGTGTCATGCAGCTGGCTTTGGCCCGCGGTGACCACTTGGGTGTTGGGTGCCAGAGGTGTTAAAATTTCAATGTGGTGGTCCGATTCTAGTCCTGTTTGAATTTCTTTCAGATGGGCTGTTTGGTTTTCAATGATATAAATAAATTGTCCGGCTCTCTCTTCTTGTTTTACCAAGGCTGCTTTGGGAAGGGTGAGGGCTTGAGGTTTTCGATCTGTAATCACCTCCACCTTCGCAAACATGCCAGGCTTTAGAATATGGGTTTGATTTTGAACCATGATTTGCGTTTCAAAAGTCCGACTCATGGGGTCTGCCACAGGGCTTACCCGAAACACGGATCCTTGAAACGTTTGAGGTAAACCTTCAACGCTGACTTGAGTTTCTAGACCCGGCAGAATTTTGGGAATGTGTTTGGCGATAATTGGAATTTCAATGAGGACTTCATCCATGTTGACGAGTTGAACCAGGGGTTGCCCTGGAGCAACGACTTCTCCCTCATGAATAAAAATTTTTGCCACAATGGCGTGAAAAGGGGCTTGAATTCGGCTGGATTGCACATGTTCGTCTTGGAGTTTTACGGTGTTTTCCAATCGTTCTTTTTCAGCTTTGGATCCTTTATATTCCAATTCTATTTTATCGAATTCGGCTTTCGAAATAACCCCTTCTTCATAGAGGATTTTATGGCGCTTGTAATTTCCTTCATCGACGCTGGAGGCAGCACGGCGTTGTGCGGATTCCGCAATATCTTTTTGGATTTCAAGTTCTGTGGCATCTAACTCAATGAGGGGTTCATCCTGTGCAACGGTATTTCCTTCGGAGGTAATAATTTTATTGGCCCGTCCAGCAATTTTAGAGGAAAGCGTTGTTTCTTGTTTCGCCTTTACGGTTCCAGAGGCACTGACCACCGCTTTCATCTCCAATAAACGTGGGGTGGCTACTTCTACATAAACAGCAGGTTCTTTTTTTTCAATTCCACGAATCCAATGAGAAGATACGTAGAGGGAGACCAGCGTAATGGCGAAAGCGGTGAGAGCCATTTTTTGTTTCAGAGAGAGAAGGGCAATCCAGCCTTCGAGATGATCTTTGATGGCTTTTAGGAAAAAATAAAATCTTTCAAAAAAGTTCTTCATAAGAAATGTCCCCGGTTAATTTTTGGAGCGCCACAAAGTTTAAAAACTGATTGCGTTTGGTTTCCAGAAGCTGTGTTTCAATTTCTCTCACTTTGACTTCGGCTGCTTGAATGTCTGTTTTGGTGGCGGCTTGTTGGTTAAACGATTTTAAGACTTGATCGTATTCCTTTTGAAGCCGCTCTCGTTTTTTTTGTAAAAACTGAATTTGTTTTTCTTTGGATTCAAATTCAAAATAATTTTTTTTAATATCCAGCTCAGTTGTGGTAATGACGACGTGTTTTTCTACTTGAGAAGCATGCAATGCGGCTCTTGCTTTTGCTTGTTCACCAAAATTTTCAAGGCCATCGAAAAGGGGTGCTTTGACCACAAAGCCAAGCTTCCATGCTTCTTCGAGGTCTGTGAATTTACGACCCCGTTTTTCATAATTAAACTCAAACCCAAGATTGGGCATGAAGAGATGTTGAGCGTAGGTTAAGCGTTTCTTATAGCGATCTTTTGCAATGGTGAGTTCATTTTTGGTCAGATCTAAATTTTTGGATATTTTTTCCAAATAACTGGAAAGGGGATCAATTTTTAGATCTTTAATTTTTAAGGGGGGGAAATGACTGGAGGCCGACATGGGAATTCCCACCAATTGGTCGAGGTGTTGTTTCGCCAATTGCAGTGATTTTTGTATTTCGACGGACTTCCATTCAATTTCCAACAGTTCCTCATGGGCTTTGAGTTGTGTGCTTTTTGAAATGGTTTCAAGTTCAAATTTTCGATCTGTTTTTTGTTTTTGAGAGAGAGCTGTTTTTTGAGCCTCTTCTAAATAAGAGAGCATGCTTTGCAAATTGAGAATTTCAACATAAGTTTGCAAAACTTCATAGATGAGTGAATTTTTTTGAATCCGATATTCAACTTCTGAAATATCGCGAAGCCTGGCCTTTTCCTTAAAATTATGGACATTGCCAAAACCCTTAAAGATGTCTTGTTGAACGGTGACATTCCAATAGGCGCCATCTTGCTCTACATTGGTGTTGACGCGTGCCAAACCAGCATCGCCTGCTTCTTTAAATCTTCTTTTTTGTAAATTGGTATAGTAATTGTCTTTGCTTTGTCTTCCGCGTCCAGCTTCTCCTTGGAAGTGTGGTAAAAATTTTGCACGTGCAATTTGGACATCGCCTTCTTTGGCCTCGATTTGATGTTGAGACATTTTTAAATAGGGGCTGTAGATCAAGGCCTGAGAGAGAATGTGAGAGAGCTCCACACTGGCCAAGCCCTCCAGGGTCGTTGGCAGAGAAAAAACGATTACGAATAGAAGCGATTTCATGTGTTGTCCTCCCGAATTTTTAAAATGAGAACCGCCATGTCGTCTCTATCGTGGGGTGAGTCTTGTGTGTGTTCTAGAATAGAATCAAAAATATGATCCGCAATGTTTTCGGCGGATTGCTCTTTGGCCATGTTGATGCATTCTTTGATTTTGGTTTCCCCAAAGACATCCCCTTGGTGACTTCGAACATCAACGATGCCATCCGTATAGAGGGTGAGGATGTCGCCTTCATACAGTTGGATCTTTTTTTCTTCCAGAAAAAAATCTTTGGAACAGTTGAGGGCCATGCCTTCTGCGACGAGCATCATGTTGGGTTGGAAATCGGTGCTGGGCGTATTCCAAGAAGTTCTCGTTAAAATAGGGGGATTGTGTCCCGCATTGACGTAGGTGAAGTGATTAAAGTGTGAATCGTAAATACCGACAAAGGCAGACGAAAACATATCTGGTTTTGCGGTTTCTAAGAGGAGGTCGTTGGTAGCTTCCAGAACCTTGGTAAGGCTAAAATTCATTTTGAGATAGGCGCGAATGAGAGAAATGCACTGCGTCATAAACAAGGCGGCAGGGATGGAGTGTCCAGAAATATCCCCGATGACAAACGCAGCTCTGCGGTTATCAATGGTGATGGCATCGTAAAAATCTCCGCCAATGTGTTTCGAGGGGAGATAGAGAGAGCCCACATCTATTTTATGAGGCAATGGAAATTTTTGGGGTAACAGATATTTTTGAATTTCCTGGGCGAGCTGCAGTTCTTTGGTTCGAACCGAAGTATTTTTGGGAGTCAGGGTAAGGATGTTTCCTTTTTTAATAAGCTTTGACATGTTCTATTTTGGCTCCAAACTGTTTTAAGGCTTCTCGTTCCGACGTAAAAATTTCAAAAATTTTATCAAAACCGGCCAGAGAGAAAATTTTGAGGATGGGTTCTGGCATGTTGGTAAAATAAATTTTCCCTTGGTTTTTTAATAATTTTTTATAGGCACCTAAAAAAACGCGAAGTCCAGCGCTGGAGATGTAAGAGACCTCTGTGAGGTTGACGACAAAATGCAGGTTACCGGTATTGATGATGGAGTTTAGTTCCTCATCGAGTTTTTCGGCCGTAAAGGCATCAATACGACCTGAAAGGGTGAGCAGAATGATGTTATTTACTTTTCGTTCTTGAATGTTCATGCGGATCTCCTTGTGGGTTAAAATATTTAAAGAACGTTAAGATATTTTTGGTTTTAAAGGTGCAATAGGTTGCGTTTTCCGTAATGGTTTTTAATAAACCGATTCCCCAGCCATGTTTGAGTTGCTCTTCGACGGAAAGACTCGGCGTGAGAATGGGGTGGGCTTCAAAAGAAAAGGGTTCTGTAAAATCAATGATTTTGGTTTGAATACAAGTCGGGGTGGGGCAATGGAGCTGAATAACAAAGTAATCTTTTTTGAGCTTGGCCTTACTGTGCTTAATTAAATTGGAGGAGGCTTCATCGACAGCCAAGAGCACATCGTGGATGACTTGGCGATCTTTGCACCCCAAGCGAGTGATATTTTTTTCAATAAAATCAGCTATTTTGGGGAGTGAGCCGAGCTCAAATTTGCTACGCAATTCATACACCTTTGGTTTCATATTGTGCTCCTTCTTAGGATATCGGCAGAATGGGGTATAAATTGAGTTTCACGGGAGAGCCATTTTCTGAAAATTGCAATGTCTTGAGGCCGCTGCTGATAATGCTAAGGCTCGAATTGCAATGCCGCCTTAGCGTTATCAGCAGCGGCCTTATGACATTTCACTTCAGCGAAGCTCAAGTTGACCGCGTGTTTTACAATTCATTCTTCTGGGAGGCGACCCCATGTCTTAAATTTAAATCCTGATCTGCTAGGCCCCGCGCTTAAATTTTTATGCATTTGTGACGATAACGAAGGGGAGGAACATATGGCACAGATTACACTCAAAAATATCTGCAAGAAATTTGGGGAACAGGTCATTTTGGATGACTTTTCATTGGAAGTCCGAGATGAAGAATTTTTGGTACTGGTGGGGCCTTCGGGGTGTGGCAAGTCAACGACGCTGCGGATCATTTCTGGATTAGAAGAGCCTTCATCTGGAAAAATTTTTATTGGAGAACATTGTGTAAATTCCACAGATCCCAAAGATCGAGACGTCGCCATGGTGTTCCAAAATTACGCGCTCTACCCGCATTACTCCGTGTTTGATAATATTGCCTTTGGCCTAAAACTTCGAAAGGTTCCCAAAGAGGAGATTCGACAAAAAGTTTTAAAGGTCGCAGAGCTCTTAGAGCTTTCAAAATTCCTGAACACAAAACCTAAGTTTCTCTCAGGTGGCCAAAGACAACGGGTGGCTTTGGGGCGTGCGATTGTTCGAAACCCGAAAGTATTTTTAATGGATGAACCGCTATCCAATTTAGATGCCAGGCTTCGGGTTCAAATGCGTGCTGAACTTTTAAAACTTCAACGAAGCCTTCAAACGACCACTCTTTATGTAACGCATGATCAAGTAGAAGCGATGACGATGGGCGATCGCATTGTGGTTTTAGACAAAGGCAAGATTCAACAAGTGGGTACGCCAGAAGAAATTTATCACAAGCCGGAAAATAAATTTGTGGCAGGATTTATGGGATCGCCGCCCATGAATTTTTTAGAACGCGGCAGTGTGACGTTGGGGGTTCGTCCAGAAAAAATTTCTTTTCAGCCGGAAGGGGCATCCTTAGAACTCTTTGAGCTCTCAGCGCAGTTTCAAATGACAGAGCCTTTGGGATCGGAATATTTACATCATGTTATTGTTGGCGGTTCCCCTTGGGTCATCAGATCTCCCAAGCCCTGTTCAAAATCAATGGGAGAGGCTCTCAGATTATTGATTTATAAAGAGGACATCTATGTTTTTGACGAAACCCGAGCGGGAAGGCTCATCGAAGTGGATGCTCCGGTCGATCTTAAAAAAGCAGCCTAAGCGAGTGTTTGCCAAGAGTGTAATATTTTCTTTTTCAAATTTTCACTCAGATCATTTCCGTAAAATCTTAATAAAACTGCATATTTTCGTTTGATGGGGGTGAGGGTATTCAATTTAGAAGAAGAAAGAGAAGCCAGAACCATCTTTTTAGCAGCGTCAAACATTGAAAACCCCATCATGAGGCGTTCTTCCCCAGATTTTCTTCCCATGAGGGTTTTTATTTTTTTTGCAATTGCTGGATGGGTGTCGTTCATGTTTCCCTCTTCTTCCTTTACCGCTTTCCTTGGCCTGATTCAAATTGGAAACACTATAACAGATGATGCACAACACCCAAAATTCACTGTCGTAAAATAGACTTTATAAGTTATTGAAAATGCTAAATATTTTCGCATTTCTCTTAAAACCGCACAAATATTAGACAGCTTTCATCCAATTTTAATGTTTGGAAAAATAAAGAAACATGAATTATTTTAATAAGTTGCAAGCTTTTGACGGTCTGGCATGGCGATTGCAATAAACTTATATCAAAGGGTATTGAATTTTAAATTGATATAAAGGGGTGTTGTGTATGAACGGGAATTTATTCAAATATGTAATGATTGGTAGTCTTCTTTTAAGTTTTTCGTATGGTTGTGGCTGGCCTTGGAAAAAGAAAGACATTGATCCCAATACGCAAATTCAGGTTTTGCCTGCTGCGCCAGAAGATTCCAGTTTGGGAATCGTTGCTTCTTATATCGATTCGGTAAGCTGGCTTACGGGTAATCCCAAATTGATTCGCCTGAATGTGTTTACCAAAGAAGAATTTGATCGTACGCCAGGGTTAAAATTTTTGGGAAGGGCTTATGGTCCGGATAATGCTGGAAAACGTGGTTTTGGTATTCCCATTTATGAATTTTATGTCACCAAGTATACGCCTTCTCAAAGTGGTGCGTTTTTAGCGTGGGGTTTTAAATTAAGTTGGGCGCCTTGTGCAAGATACATGAGCATTGTGTGTCCTGCTCAAACCAATGATATTCGGGAAGAACCCGTATTCTATAGTTATTCTTTTGAAAATTTTAACGAAGGCATTGTGACGTTGTATCAATATGAAACGGTTGGATCTGTTGCATCTGGAGCATCAGAGCCAGGCACGGTGAGTTATACAACCGATGTTCAAGAGCTCATCACCATGCAGATGATTTATGGTCAGAATTTTGTGTATACACCGGTCGGATTTATTTATCACAGTACGCAAGAAGACCGTGACCGAAGATTAAAATAAAGTTTTTTAACCCATCAAGAGGTGGTTCTACCTATCTCCCTCATCCCCAAACCACCTCTTTTTCTTTTCTAGCAGGCTGTTGAAAAAGGCCCATCTACGTCGTTGCCCTCGTCGTGTCTCCTTCGACGTACCGCTCAAGTACGCCTCAGTCGCCCCTCCTCGGGCGCCTAGTATCTGGGCCTTTTTGAACAGCCTGCTAGAAATAGACTTTTGAGCTTCGCTGAAATGATAGGAAGGGGCTATCTTATTG
>JACQJD010000064.1 GCA_016198185.1 Deltaproteobacteria bacterium | reverse complement strand
TCTCCAATGGTCGAAACCACACTGCGAAAACTCCAGGCATCGGCTTTGGCCTGTACCGGCTTTTGAAGCTCCCAATTTCCTTCAGATACGCGCTTGGCCTCAAACGTTCCTTCGACATTTTTCAAAACAACCGATTCAATCTGATTTTCCTCCAAGGGCAATATCTTTTCTTCTTTTTCTTTTCGAGCTTGACGTTCCTTACCACCCTTTACTTCAAAAAAATAAACAGCAGCCCCAAAAATAACCAAAAGACCAAAGACAATCCATGTCGCTTTAAATTTTTTCATGCATACCTTCTGCGCCTTAACCATACCAAAACACCTGACACCAAAATGATGAGCGGCAAAACAACGATGGTCACAATCCCTACAATGACCGCCTGACGTGCCGTCATTAAAAATCGCCCTTGAGACGGTGATTTGGGTCTAATCGAAATAAGCGCTTCGTCTTCCGCAAGCCAAGCAACGACATTTAGAAATAAATTTTCATTTCCCAAATGACCTAAATACTGATTGCTCACAAAATCAGAATCCCCAAAAATGACACAGCGCATTTTTTTCTTGGATGAACCAGATTCATTTTTTTCTTCCACCATCACACCCAAATTGAGCGGACCTCGCTCATCAACTTTATCATCGAATTTAACTTTATTTCCTTTCCCCAAAGGTGAGGTTTCACCCCAGCTGTTGGGTGACGATTTTACCAACGCATCTACCTTGAGTTCTTTCTTGGGCAAAGGTTGTATCATTTTTAACGATTGCACCAGCGGAAATATCGTCGGTACTTTTTGGCGCTCTAGATCCTCAGTCATAACGGAGGAGCCGTACATAAACGCAGCCGGAGAAGCCGCATCCTGCCCAAACAATTTTGAGATCGGATCAATCACATGATCAAATTTTGGATCAACCCCTACGGATTTTAATAAACGCTCGAGTCCCGCTTTTTTACTCTCGGGATCCACCAAAAAAATAACCCGCCCACCTTGAGCCAAATAGGCTTCAATCCAGGTGATTTCTTGAGGGGCAAAGGCCAACATCGGTCCTGCAATCAACAACACGTCCGCATCTTTGGGAACCTCTTTGGTCTCCAAGAACACAAAATCTTTCACACCATACCCTTCGTTTTCCAAAGAAGTTTTTAATTGGGAATAGCCACCCACCTGTTGATCTGAAATTTCCTTTTCTTGATGGCCTTTCAAAACGTAAACGAAAGAACTCTTTTCTTTACCCACCTTAATCAATGCGTTGGTAAACTTTTCTTCCTCTAACCCTTCAATGCGCGTTTCCCGTTTTCCTTGCTCTAAAATGATCGTGCCATACCGCTTCACATCATACTTTTTGGTGATGGCCATTTCTTTATCTGGATCTACAAAACTCACTTTGATTTTAGGCGAATGATAGGTGTATTTATTCACCAATTCGTCAAAAGCAGGTTTCTGGTCGGGTTGGAAAAAACCTGTCACCACCACATCTTCCTTTAAAGCCTTCACCACTTTGATAGATTGGGAAGAAAGAGAAAATAATTTTTCTTCCGTAAAATCAAACCGTTTATAATGACGAACCCCCAAAAAATTAATAAACCCTAATAAAATCAAAACCAAGAAAGATAAAATAACGGCATTCAAAGAATAAGCCGTTGATCGTTGCCACCGAAACCGATCCTTTATTTTCCTAACTTGTATTTTTCCAAAACGTCCCATGGTTAACGCCACCTTTGTGATTCCACCGCTTGGGTGGTTAAAAACAATCCAAAAAAGATAAAGCTGAGATAATAAATAACATCTTGCGTATCAATGAGGCCCCGAATGAAATTGGATAAGTGATCAATGATCGAAACATAAGAAATCAGTTTTCCAGCCACCGAATCACTGGGACCTGTAATCCAAGCAATAATCCAAAAAAATAAAAATAACCCAAACGTCACAGCAGCTGCCGTAATTTGATTTTCAGTGAGAGCTGAAATAAAGAGACCCAAAGAAAGAAACGAAGCTCCCAGTAAAAAAACACCCAAATAGCCTGCAAAAACCTGACTTAAATGAATGGTCCCCACACTTTTTAAAATAAGAGGGTAAATCAGGGTGATGGCCAACATCACGCCGTAAAAAAGCAGCGCTGCCAGATACTTTCCAAAAACAATTTCAATCGGACGCAGTGGAGAAGTAAAAATGAGCTCCAAGGTGTGCATTTTTCGTTCTTCGGCAATAAGCCGCATCGTAAGCAAACTGCCCATGAGCAGAAAAATAACAGCCATGTTCCCCAACACTGGCTGCATCACCACGCTGAGATCTCCCGGTGCAGGCCGTCCATATTGTTGAGACATCAGCACATTCGAGACCGATGAAAAAAACATCCAACTCATGAGTACCGTAAAAACCGTCAAAACCAAATACCCAATGGGTGTTACAAAATACCCCTTCAAATCTTTCCAAGCAATGAGCCAAATATTTTTCATGAGGCAGTCCCCTTTTCATCGGTTGTGAGCTTTAAGAAAACATCTTCCATAGAATAGGTTTGGACCTTCATCTCCAAAAGGCCTAAATTTTGCTCTACGACTGTCTTTGAAATTTTATTTCGAATGGCCTCATCCACCTGGCATTCGACGAGCAATGCATGTTCTTGATTTGGAATGGCAGAAACCTCAATCACCCCTGGAATGGCTTTCAGCTTTGAAATGGCCCCTTCCATTTTTTGGAGATGCAGCTCAATTTTGTCGGTCTTACGCAATTGCTGAGAAAGCTCTGCATACGTATCCACCGCAACAATTTTACCTTCGTTAATAATGATAATTCTCTGACACGTTTGTGCGACTTCTGGCAAAATGTGCGTGCTGAGCAAAACCGTATGATCTCCGGAAAGTTCTCGAATAAGCTGGCGAATTTCAATGATTTGTTTTGGATCCAACCCTACCGTAGGCTCATCTAAAATAAGAAGTTTGGGATCATGCACCAAGGCTTGCGCCAATCCCACGCGCTGTCGATACCCTTTTGATAAATGCCCTGTAATTCTATTTTGCACCTCCGCCAAATGACATCGTTCAATCACGCGGTTTACAGCTTGTGAAATGTGGGATCGTTCGACCTGTTTGAGTTTGGCCACATAGGTTAAATACGTTCTGACCGTCATCTCTCCATATAAAGGGGGTACTTCCGGCAAATAACCGATTTGTTTTTTAACCTCATAAGCATTTTCGAAGACATCAAACCCAGCAACTTGAACGTCGCCTGAGGTTGCTGGCATAAAACAGGTGAGAATTCGCATGGTGGTTGTCTTGCCAGCGCCATTTGGACCCAAAAAACCAACAATTTCACCGGCCTTGACATCAAAATTGAGGTTGTCAATGGCTTTGACGGTGCCGTATAATTTTGTCAGATTTCGAACTTTGATCATAGGGAATGTATTTAAGATAAATGCTTTCTGCTTGTCAATTATTTCTATTTCTTTCTCTGTAAATTATTCTTTCTCTGTAAATGATTCGCAGTCAATTTCCTTGTCCTAAAGACCCCTCCTACAGGGGTTAGATAGATTCTGGTGAATAGGTCATTCCGAGCACAAAGCCACGCGTGGCGAAGTGCGAGGAATCTCTTCGACGATAAATGAGATCCTTCGCGAGACGAGGGATGACTTATTCACCAAAATTTAATTAAATAGTTTTTGTACTTGCAGGAGGACTTCGTGGACGACTTGGGCCATGGGGCCTTTTTTGAGCACACCCGCTTCGAACTGATGCCCACCCCCGCCTAATTTTTTGACGAGGGGGTAAATATGAATACTTCCTTTTGAACGAAAACTGATTTTGATCCTTTGATCTTTTTCTTCCCGAAACATTAACCCTACTTCGACATCTTTTAAAATTAAAAGATAATCCACAAAGGCCTGGGTATCTTCGGCGCAAGCCCGATAAGTTCGCTGAAGCGCTTGTGAAACCTCCACCCATGCAATTTTGCCATCAAACGTTGTTTTGACTTGAGAAAGAACTTCTCCCAAAAGATGCATGTCATTTAAAGACTTGGTTTGATGCACTTGACGAAAAACCTCATGTGGCTTCACCCCGACTTCGACCAACGACGCACAAATTTGATGAGAAAGCGCTGTAATTTTGCGATGCCGAAACACATTGGTATCTGTAAAAATAGAAACATAAAGAGCCAAAGCCATTTTAAAATTAATTTCGACACCCGTATATTCTAAAAAACGATAAATGAGCTCTCCCATCGATGAAATTTCTTCATCGATAATGTGTAAGGACTTTAGTTCATTCTGCGATAAATGATGGTCAATAAAGATAACCGGCACCTTCAATTTGGCAATGGCCTCTGAGATAGCCCCCAGTCGTTCAAGTTCATTGACATCCAGGGCCAAGACCACATCTACCGTTGGAAGTGCCTGCGTAGCATCCCAAATCTGAATTTCATGATCCACATCCACCAAGCTGAATTTTTCCGGTGTGGGATCGACATTCATGATGGTGCATTTTTTCCCCAGGCTTCGGATATAGGCGGCCAAGGCAATTTCGCCCCCCAACCCATCGCCATCTGGCAACAGATGGGTGGTGAGTAAAAACTTTTGATGAGAGGAAATTAAATTTTTTAACCTCTCAAACAGCCTTTTTTCATCTTCAATGGCTTTCAATCGAATGGCAGGTTGGGTTTTCATCTGTACTCTTTTTTGTTATCGGATGAATTCTCAGAAATATTTAATCTTTTTTCTCTAAAGATTTGAATAACCAAAGCCGAAACAATTCATGTGGAACGTTTGTGGAAACCAGCTCAACACCAAAGAAAGTGAGGTCCTGCACACATGGAAAAAGAAGAAAAAGCCCAATGGGTTGACCCACTCTACGTCATCTTTGAAAAATATCTTTATGATTTTCAAAACGATGACCTAGATGCTTTCATTGCAACGATCGTCCAAGAGTATCTTACCTACTTGCAAGAACATAACGTCCTGATCCCTGAAAAGAAAAAAGAATTCTTGCTCAAAGACTTAACGGAAGAAGTCTATGACATGTTTGTCAAAAAAATTCATGGATGCTTGAATTTAAGAGATTTTCAAAACAGCGGACGTGTCTCCAGGCTAGAAAAACTATTGGCACGCGATCGTTTTGAAAAATTAAAGATGGCCGCTTAATAAACGCACCTCCCCCAAAACCAGCAATTCGTTGACTTTTGAGGAGTTATCTCTTAAATGAATATGCGATGCGTCGTCCCAAAATCGTCCATATCATCGGTACCGGCACCATCGGAGAACCCCTCATTGGGCTACTCTCTACACAAAAGAAAAACTTGGGCATTGATGAGGTCACCTTCCATAAAAAATCGCCGCTCTTGAGTGACCGCGCCAAAATTAATTCCATGATCGAAGAAGGCGCAAAATTTGTTTGCGATAAAGAAAAAAAAGACGAATTTTTGAAATTGGGCTATCACCCCGCTTCTTTTGAAACCCTGGAAGCCTTGGAACAAGCTTCGGTGGTCATTGATTGCACACCGCAAGGCATTGGCCATGAAAACAAACAAAAATATTACGAAAAGTTTAAACACAATACGTTAGGGTTCATTGCTCAAGGCTCTGAATTTGGATTTGGGAAAATGTATGCCAAAGGATCCAATGATGAAGCACTCAATCGCTCAGAAGATCAATTTATTCAGGTGGTCAGTTGCAATACCCATAATATGGGAATTTTAATTAAAACGCTGGGCACCGATGCACGTGGAGACATTAACAATCTCGCAGAAGGGCGATTTGTTCTCATGCGCCGGGCCAATGATGTAAGCCAAGAAAAATCCTATATCCCCGCACCGCAAGCCGGGTCTCATGACGACCCCAAATTTGGAACACACCATGCGCGCGATGCGTATCACTTATTTAAAACGCTAAATGTTGACTTAAATTTATATTCATCGGCCATTAAAATTAATACCCAATATATGCATTCCCTTTGGTTTAACTTACGTCTTAAAAATCCGGTAACCAAAGACGAAGTCATTCAAAGATTTGTCGAAAATCCATTGGTATCGATTACTTATAAAAAGTCTGCCAACCTCATTTTTTCTTTCGGCAGAGATCATGGATATTTTGGAAGAATTCTCACACAAACCGTGGTCAGCATTCCTACCATCGAAGTCACGCAACAAGGCAAAGAAATTGTTGGATTTTGTTTCACACCCCAAGATGGCAATTCACTGCTGAGCACCATTTCCGCAACGCTGTGGTATTTATACCCAGACGCTTACGAAGAAAAACTATCGGTTTTCAAAAAATACTGCTTCCAAGAAATTTAACAAGGCGTTAAAAAAAGTCTATTTTCAGCAGCCCGCTAATCTCTTTTCATGTTCACAAAATCCATATGTATCTCATGGTCATTCGTTTTCAACATCTGGATAATGCTTTGAAGATCATCGATTTTAGGGCCAGAAATACGAACTTGGTCCCCTTGGATTTGGCTTTGAACTTTCAGTTTAAGTTGCTTAATAGACTTTACAATTTCTTTGGCTTTTTCAGCTGGAATTCCTTGTTGGAGCGTCAGCACTTGTTTTTGAAAACTCAACGCCGTCGGTTCAATCGGCCCCTCTTGTAACACTTTCAAAGAAATACCGCGTTTCACAAGCTTCGATTTTAAGACATCCACAGCCGCTTTCACTTTGTATTCATCCCGCGCTGTCACAACAATGGTTTTATCCTCGAGCTTAATTTGGGCACCCGCATTTTTAAAATCAAACCGCTGACCAATTTCTTTTAACGCTTGATGAACGGCATTGTCTAATTCTTGTTTTTGAATTTCACACACAATATCAAAAGACGGCATAGGCAAAACGCTTATCATGACTCAAAAACCAAGTCAAAATAAGACCGTTTACGAAATCCTAAAATGACACCCCAAGCTGGTTTTATTCCGTCGGGCAGCGGTGGCAACAATGAGTGCCACACCGATGGCATTGCGTAAACCAATGAGATCGTCATTTAAACGCATGGTCTGATAAAATCTTTCGATTTCGAATTCCAAATATTTTAATTCGCGATAGGCGCGCTCCAAACGATCGGTGGTCCGAATCAGTCCCACATAATTCCACATGATGTTTCGAATCAAATCAAAATCTTGTTTCACCAAAACAGGGTCCGCGTGTCTTTCACCTGTATTCTGCCAAGCCGGATAATCGGCTGCTTGTGGCTTTTGCGTCACCTTGAGGTGCTCTGCAATATGCTGGGCGGCACGCCTCCCCCACACCAGTCCTTCCAACAACGAAGTACTCGCTAAGCGATTGGCGCCATGCACGCCTGTACAAGAAACCTCCCCAACCGCATAGAGATGTTCAATCGACGTTTTTCCCCAATCATCAACCCAGACCCCCCCACACGCATAATGAGCTGCCGGAACCACCGGAATCCAATCGCAAGCTGGATCCACCCCTTGCTCTAAGCAAGCTCGAACCATATTTGGAAATTTTTCTGAAATTTCATTTGCAGAAAGATAAGAACGTAAATCCAAATACACATGGGAAAGATCTTGCATCAACATTTCCTGATAAATACTTCGGGAAACCACATCACGAGATGCCAAATCTTGCCATGTTGGATCGTATTTTTTCATAAAAGGAACCCCATCGGCATCTACCAATTTTGCCCCCGCCCCTCTCACTGCTTCTGAAATTAAAAAAGAAGGGGCCCCTTTTTTAAAAAAGGTGGTTGGATGAAATTGAATAAATTCATTATTCATAATCCTCCCCCCCATCCGATACGCCATCGCCAACCCATCGCCCCGAGCCCCCACAGGATTGGTCGTCCTTAAAAAAATTTGTCCCAAACCACCCGTGGCCAATACAATTTTTTTGGCCAAACAAGTCACCACCCGATCTTTGTTTTGATCCAACACATAAGCCCCCACACACGATTGGGTTCTATAGCGCTCCTGAATATTTTTGGAATGATGAGAAGGGCTCATTAAATCAATGACCGTATACCCGGTGAGCAATTGAATGTGAGGATGCTTCAACAGCACTTCTTGATAAGCCTTAAAAATCACTCTTCCCGTGGCATCTTGACCATGAAGAATTCTCGCCACCGAATGAGATCCTTCACGAACCAAAGATAAATTGCCGTGACGCGTTTTATCAAAGGATACCCGAAGTTCATCCATTAATATTTCTCGAACGGCAGACGGACCTTCTTCTGCCAAAATCTGAATGGCTCTTGGGTGACACATCTGCGCACCAGCACGGAGGATATCATCCTCGAATTGCTGCGGCGAATCGGCAACCCCTTGGTAAACAATTCCCCCTTGTGCGAGATACGTATTATTCCGATCCTGCAATGCTGCAGCATGGGTCACAAGGGTTACATCGACCCCTTGATTCGCCAATAAGAGAGCCGTCGTTGCGCCTGCAATCCCACACCCAATGACCAGAACTTCGGTTTCAATCAAAGAATCCATCGGGCTCCTCTATTGAATCTCAATCATTCGCTCTACAGAACGACGGGCACGCTTGGCAATCTCAGGATCAATGTCAATCACATATTGATGATTCAGGAGGGCTTCTTTCGTATCCTCGAGGGTAATTTCATTCATGTGCGGACATCGTACCGAACATAAGCGCAACATTTCTTTGTCAGGATTTTCGGCAGCAATATTGTCTCCCATCGAACACTCCGTCAGGAGTAAATATCTTGGAGCTTTACTTTGAGCCACAAATTGAATCATGGCAGAAGTACTGGCTGAAAAATCGCTGGCTTCCACAACCTCGGGAGAACATTCTGGGTGTGCTAAGACAACCACATCTGAAAATTGCT
>JACQJD010000073.1 GCA_016198185.1 Deltaproteobacteria bacterium | reverse complement strand
TTCCAACGCCGATGAATATGCATTTTTTTCAAAATATATCTTAAGGATTCCTACTCGCATTGGATTTCGGTTTAAAAACCGAGGGCGCTTTCTTAATTTTCGAAAAGAAATCCCTTCTGGGTTCGTTGATCACCCTGTTACATCTTATTATTTATCTTTACTTGAGTTTTTAACTTCTGCCCCCAGAGCCTCTGAAAAAAAATTATACTTTTATGTCGATCCTAAAGACGAAACCTGGGCTTTTCATTTTTTAAAAGATCATTCGGTCGTACCAAAAGATATGAAAATATGCCTACTCCCTGGAGGAGGCGCCAGTTGGGGGAATCAAGCACATTTAAGATTTTGGCCTTCTCATCATTTTGTAGAGATCGGGAAAAAACTGATTCAAAAATACAAAGCCAGACTTATTCTGATTGGTTCTCCTCAAGAAAAAGCGGTCTGTGATGACATCCAACGTCAAATTCCATATCCAGTGATCAATGCCGCAGGCCTTACCACCTTGGGACAATTGGCAAGTCTCATGAAAGCCAGTGATCTGGTTGTGGGAAGTGAATGCGGCCCTTTGCATTTGGCCACCGCTTTGGATGTTAAAAATATTGCTATCTATGGCCCGGTAAGTCCCACGGTCTACGGTCCCTATTCTGATACCCCTCACCGTCAAACGGTCATCTTTCACGCTTTACCCTGCCGACCTTGTTATAAAGATTTCCGCATCGCCCCTTGTTTCAATCAGCTTTGTCTGAAGGAGCTTGAAGCAGATACCGTTTTCAAATCTATTGAAAACGTACTGGCCACTTTCGTTGACTCTGCCCCTAAAACCGCATAATGTGAAGTCTGATTGCCATGCAAAAACCCCTCGTTACATTGATTACCCCCCCTTCTGTATTTTTATTAGATGAACGCGTGTTTATATCGCTTGGCATTCTAAAAGTAGCAGCCATGCTGGAACAAGAAGGGTATCCCGTTGAATTTCTGGATTTATCTGGGATTGAAAATTTTGAAGAAGTCATGGCATTGCACTGTAAACACAGTTCCAGCGCTTTTTTTGGCCTCACGGCCACAACGCCTCAATTGCCCCAAGCCGTAAAGCTTGCTCACGTCATCAGAGACCATAGAAAGGACGCAAAGATTATTCTCGGCGGACCTCACCTAACATTGGTTTCTGCTGCCCGCAAACGAGAACTCACGAAAGCCATTACGAACGGTCGCGCTCAAAAAGCATTTCAAAGTTTACAAGATCAATTTGATATTTTGGTGGCAGGCGATGGCGAGCTCGCCATTTTTGAAGCCCTATCCCCACAAGCTCCGTCTTTCATTGATGCGGACGACCCTAAAAAATCTTTCTTTTTAAAAAATTCAGATTTAGAAAAATTACCTTTTCCGGCCAGGCATTTGGTCGATATTGCTTCTTATCACTATGCCATCGACAGTTTCCCCGCCACCAGTTTGATTGCCCAGTTAGGGTGTCCCTTCGCCTGTGGCTTTTGTGGGGGACGCTATTCTCCTTTTCTGAGGCGCGTTCGTCAGCGTTCCACTCACAATGTCGTAGAAGAAATTCACACCCTTTACAAAACGTATGGGTTTCGAGCCTTTATGCTTTACGATGACGAACTCAATGTGAATCCTAAAATGGTAGAACTCATGAACGAAATTGCGGAATTGCAACGTCGTGAAAAAACAGATTTTAGACTCAGAGGTTTTGTCAAAGCACAATTGTTTAATGAAGAGCAAGCAAAAGCGATGTATCGTGCAGGATTCCGCTGGCTGCTCTGTGGCTATGAATCTGGGGCTCCGCGCATTCTTCGAAACATCAATAAACGTGCTACCCAAGAAGAAAATACAAGGTGTGTTGAGATAGCCAAAAAATATGGACTCAAAGTCAAAGCACTGATGTCCCTGGGGCATCCGGGGGAATCTGAAGAAACGGTTCAAGAAACACATCAATGGCTAGCAGAGGTTAAACCCGATGATTTTGATATGACCATCATTACGACCTATCCCGGCACCCCCTATTATGATGATGCCGTCATCCATGACGAGGACAACAACATCTGGGCCTATGAGTTCCAAGGGGACAAGCTTTATTCTTACGAAGTCGACTACACAACCACGGCCAAATATTACAAAGGAGATCCCAAAGGTGGATACAAATCCTTTGTTTACACCGATCATTTATCTCCAGAACAAATTGTCACGTGGAGAGATCATTTGGAAGTCAGTATTCGTCAAAAACTAGGCATTCCTTTCCCCCCTGCAACCCAGGCCAGAAGATTTGAACACAGCATGGGACAATTTGGGTCGTTACCCCCCAATATTTTAAGAGTGGCAAATTCTTTTCAGAGAGCCTCTGGTTTTTTGCAAAAATGAAGAAGTCTCTTGCTGTGGTTCTCCTAACGCGAAATGAAGCGCAACGTATCGAAACGTGTCTTGAAAGCGTGGCAGGGTGGGCCAATGAAATTATTATTGTAGATGGGAACAGCACCGATACCACCCGTGATATTTGTCAAAAATATACACATAAAATTTTTGTTCGCCCTTTCGGGGGCAGCTTTAGTGAGGATCGTAATTTCGGAGCTGCTCAAGCAACTTCGGAATGGATTTTGCAATTGGATGCCGATGAAATGGTTCCACATTCTTTTAAACAAAAATTTGAAACCATTCGAAATAATCCCACCCATGCGGCCTACAAAACACGACGAAAAAATTTCTTTCTGGGGCACTGCATGAACCAAGGCCCTTGGTATCATTATATTCAGGTGCTATATTTGAAAGATAAAGCAAGATTTTATGGAGATGTCCATGAACGTCTTGAGTGTGGGGGATCTTTGGGAATTTTGGAAGCAGAAATCGAACATCACCCCTTCCAAAGCATTGAACAATGGGTGACTCGCCAAAACCGCTATACCACCTTGGCAGCCAAAGAAATTTTTGAAACGAAAGGAGTCCTGCCTCGCAAAATGATTCGACGACAATTGTTGTATAAACCTTTTAAAATGAGTTGGAAATTATATGTCACAAAAAAGGGCTATCGAGATGGCTTCCATGGCCTTTTATTTTCACTGCTTTATGGGTTTGAACATTTTTTAAAATGGGTTAAATATTGGGAACTCACGCAACCAGGATCTAACCATGACTGAATTACCCATGATATCCATTTTAATGCCCGCCTACAATGAAGGCCACGTCATTTACGAAAGCATTCAACGCGTGGTTTCCTTTATGAATACGTCAAGCTATCGATATGAAATTATCATTTCGGATGATGGCAGTTGGGACAATACCTTTTCGGAGGCCATGCGAGCCAAACAAGAGTTTGGCATTGTAACCACCCTGCGAGGTCAAAAGAATAAAGGAAAAGGGCATGCCTTAAAACATGCATTCCTGGCCTCTCGCGGAGATATTATTGTTTTTTTAGATGCAGATTTAGACATGCCCCCCGCACAACTTTCTTTGTTTTTTCATTCTCTGGAAAAGGACTCTCCCGATATTATTATTGCATCCAAACGACATCCCAATTCCATTATTCAATACCCGCTCGAAAGAAAAATATTAAGCCTCGGTTATTCTTTTTTAATGAAACTCTTGTTTGGGTTGCCCGTTCGCGACACCCAAACGGGGTTAAAGGTCTTTCAACGACCTGTTCTTGAGAAAATTTTTCCGCGTGTGCTTTGTAAAAAATTCGCCTACGATGTGGAAATTTTGGCCTTGGCTCATTATTTTGGATATCGCATCCACGAGCTTCCGGTGATTATTACCTATGATCGTTACAAATGGAGCCGAGTGGGACTTGAGACCGTATTTCAAATTGCCAAAGACACCGCCGCCATTTTTTATCGGCTCAAAATTTTAAAATGGTATCAACGCGAAGAAGGCGTTCAAAGCACATCATCCATTCTGGGCGATAGCACGGTCATTGCGAGTAATAACACTGTCATTGCGAGTAAAGGCACCATCATTCCGAGTGGAAGTGCCATCATTCCGAAAGAAAAGGCTGTCATTCCGAGCGGAAGCGAGGAATCCCCCCTAAGTTCCTTCCCGCACCCCAGAACGCAAGGCCATGTTTAAGATCTCTGTCATCATTCCCTATCGAAAAAAAAATATTTATCTAGAAGAGTGCTTACACTATTTATCTGCACTCAAAGTAAAGGATTTGGAAGTCATCTTATTGCCAGATGGGCATGAGCAGGGTGCACTGCATGAAGCCTTAAAGATCAAAGTCATCCCAACGGGGGCTCTGGGTCCTGCTGATAAACGGGACCTGGGAGCACAACATGCCAGTGGAGATATTCTGGCTTTTATTGATGATGATGCTTATCCGAGTGCAACTTGGCTTTCGGCTGCAAGCATTCATTTCCAAGCCCTTCACATTGCCGCCGTTACAGGCCCAAACGTAACCCCCCCCACCGATACTTTTTGGCAAAAAGCTTCAGGAAAAATTTATGAAAATCCATTTTGCTCAGGAAATTGCACGCATCGCTACCGCCCGGAAAAGAAAAAATTTGTAGACGATGCCGCTTCTTGTAATTTATTGGTTCGAAAAAAAGATTTTTTTGCTGTTGGCGGATTTCAATCTAAATATTATCCTGGAGAAGACACAAAACTGTGTTTGGATCTCATTCAAAAATTAAAAAAGAAAATCGTCTATGACCCCGAAGTAAGGGTGTTTCATCATCGGCGGTCTTTGTGGAAACCTCATTTACACCAAGTTCGGCAATATGCCTTGCACCGAGGCTTTTTCATGAAAAAATACCCCATGAATTCTCTGAAAATAAGTTATGCGGTCCCTTCTTTTTTTCTTTTGTATTGCTTGGGCATTCCGGTCCTCATGTTGCTGAAACCCTCCTGGTTGGGGTTTTGGATCTTACCGCTTCTCGTATACTTCACAGGACTTTTGTTAACCACCAAGCCCAATACGTCTTGGGCTTTGACAGCCGCAACCACCGCTGGCGCCTTTCTCACCCACATCACTTACGGCTGGGCCTTGCTCAAAGGCTTATGCGCCAGAGATTTGAAGCGATAAATTTATTTAAAAAACTAAAATTTTCACCAACTCTTAACCCCAATCACCACCCAAGCCCCCATCTGGGAAAGGAGGTGTTGCGGCGGGTGAAGGAAGTGGGGCTGCTGGAGGAGCAGCAGGAACGACTGGCTCTGGACCAGGCACTGGCCCCTCTTCTATATCGGTATGCGCACCTTGTGGTGGGTGTTCCGAAAGATCTTGCAGCAGCCGTTCTTGTGATTGAATTTGTTGCCGTTGAAATTCTAAAAGCAGTTGATTGATCTCATCATAGACTTCGGGATGCCGCGCATAGCTTCGCCAAGCCTTACCTGTTGTAATTTGCTCGGCCAAATATTTTTGCCCTTCATCTAAATAGCAGTTATTGATAAACGCACAAATAATTCAACTTTTTTGCGATTTTTTGAAAAACAGGTCGTGCCAAAGTTCTAAAATGAAGAGCCGCCAAAGAAGCGCCGTCCGCTCAATTTCTTTAAGACCACTTCTAG
>JACQJD010000059.1 GCA_016198185.1 Deltaproteobacteria bacterium | reverse complement strand
TGGAGCTGGAAGAAGATGCACAGACCGTGTGGCACGAGCTTCTCAAATTATTGAGATTCCGATAAAGGTTTCTCGGGCCCTTTTGGGGGTGGGGGTGCTGGCATGGGGCGTTCAGGAGATATTTTAGGTTTTGGCTTTGGAACGACGATGGGTTTGGGAGGTTGTGAGATGACAGATTGCGATTGCGGGTTTCCACGCACGACGCCCAGAGTATATTGATCCAATTTAAAGTAAATGAGGGCCAATTCGTTTAATTTTTCTGGTGATAGCGCACGAACATTTTCTAAAAACTGGATTTCGGCGCGGGGGCCTTTTCCACTGAGTTCGTTCCAAGAATCATCATAAGCTTGGAATGAAATTTTTTGTGCGTTTTGGATAAGCTCCGAAGCAATGACATGTTGAGCCGTTCTTAATTCTTCTCGGGTGATAGGTTCATCTCGAAGGCGTTTATACTCTTCCAGTAAATAGCGCAGTGCTTTTTTTTCATTTTCAGGTGAAACCGCTGTATAGGTTAAAAAAGCCCCCCCTTTTAAGTTTGAAAAAAGCAAGCTTTGCGTGACATAAGATAGTTTTTCTTTAACACGCAACCGCAAGACAAAGCGTCCGGAAAGACCAGAGGTGAGCGTGGCCAAGGTCCGTAGTCCTGCAAAATCGGGATGAGTGACTGGAACGCCTTGAAAGCCGATGACCATGGAAGTTTGTTCCTTCTCTCGCATTTTAAAATTTTCACTGATGAAATCTGGTAATTCAACTTCGGAAATTTTTGGATATTGAATGCCACGCGCGGAGATGTTTTTAAAGTGATTTTCAATGAGCGCTCGTGTGTCGAGGGGTTGAATATCTCCTGCAACCCCAATCACCATGTTGTGACCATTGATCCAGCGCAAGTGCCAGGCAATTAAATCTTCGATTTTAATATTTTCAATTGCGTTTAAAAGGCCGAGGTTTGGAAGACCGTAGGGATGATTTTTAAAAGCGGCTTCTCGAAACAATTGTAATGTATAGGGAAATGGGCGATCTTCTTCAGCGATTAACTCTGATACTAAGAGATCTTTTTCTCTTTGAACCATCGGGGCTTGGAAAGATGGATTTTGGATCACATCTGAAACAATTTTTAATGCGGGATCTAAAAATGGAATAGGGACTAAGAGTTTCCATCCAAAAAAATCAGGTTCACAGATAGTTTCAAGGGTAGCCCCCATGGCATCCAGACGGGTTAAAATTTCTGATTCGAGCAGGGTGGTGGTGCCCGTTCCGCTGGATCGCACCAAGAGTTGCGTTATGCCGCTGTTTTTTTTGGATTCATACAAACGCCCGCCCTTAAAATAAATTTGGACGGCTACCAATGGTAAGGCATGATTTTCTCGTAATAACAAAATAGCATCATTGCTGAGCTGAAATCTTTTTGGAATGTTGTCTTGAAAGGGATGCGTTGCTTTCAGATAGGCTAAGTTGAAAGGCAGGGTAGGTGGCGGGGGTTCTGATATTGGCATTGAAGATATTTTTTCTTCTTCGGTCGGTTGTTTTTCTGAGGTTTTTAAGATTTTTTTAAGATCTTGTTCTAAAGACTTCTTTGAAATGCGGTAGGCCATTTCAGTGCGTGGAAAATATTCAAAAGCAGAAAGTCGGTCGAAAGAAAAATACTTTTGAGCTATTTTTTGAATTTCTTGAGGGGTGACAGCATACAATCGGGGAATGTAATCGTAAAAACGGTCATGGCCCCCATAGTGTTCGAAGTAAGAAAGTTTTTCCGCGATTCCCATGGTGGTTTCTTGGGACAGCAGGAATTCTGTGTGAAGTTGCAGTTTGATTTTTTCTAACTCTGTTTGGGGAACCAAAGTTGTTTTAAGCCGTTCCAGTTGTGAAAGAATGGCGCGTTCGGTTTCCAGTATATTTTTTGTATGGAGTTGGGCGTGGACATTTAAAAAACCGATGGTTGAAAACAATTCTAATCGCGTTTCAACAGCATAAACCAGTTGACGTTTGTGTTTGAGTGCTTCAATCAATCTGCTGCTTTTTCCGCGATTGAGCAGTTCAGCAATCATTTGGAGCGCATAGGTGTCTTCATGAAAAATCGGAGCGGTATGAAATCCCATGGCCAGATAAGAAGTTTTAATATCTGAGAATTGTCGATCAAATCGAAATGCCGTTTGAAGAGGTTCCGTTGGTGTAGCGGGGAATGATGGTGGTTCGGTGGACGGTAATTTAAAATATTTCCGAACGGCCTTTAAAACTTCTTTGGCATTGATATCGCCTACCAGTGTCAGAATCATATTGGAGGGAAGATAGTGGGTTTTATAAAAGGTTAGAACATCTTGACGTGTCAAATTTCGAAGGCCTTCTTCTGTTCCAATGCGCCAGCGTTTGAGTCGATGCTCTGAAAAAGCGATGCTTTTAAGGAGTTCGTGCGTCATTTGAGAAGGGGTGTCTTTTTTTCGTTTGCCTTCTTGAATGACCACTTCGGTTTCTTTGACCAATTCGGTTGGATCCAGTTTCATATTGAAAAGAGCATCCGCATGGAGTTCCAACCCTTGTTCAAAATAGTCACTGGGAAGGGTCAAATGGTAGGCCGTTTCTTCATAATTTGTCCAGGCATTGGTGTTTGCACCATAAGACCGGGCTTCTTGGGGCCAAAGTTCCGTTTCAGGTCGTTTTACCGTTCCCTTAAAATACATGTGTTCCAAAAGATGAGAAATGCCTGTTAAATGATCTGGTTCTTGAAAGTAACCAACTTTGACACGTGTTAATAAGGTGACCAGGGGTTGTTTGTGATTTTCTTGAATGATCACGGTTAGGCCATTCTCGAGATGTGTTTTATAAATGCCATAGCGATCTTCAACGATTTTTGATTTTTGACATCCGGTCAAAAAACCAAAAAAGCTAAGCAAAACAGTCAACATGGCAAGTCCCCGCCTCTCAAACATGGGGTTACACTATCGAAAAAAAGAGGATGCTGTAAAGAGGATTTAGGGCGGCTTTAAAAAATGCGAGCGAAGTTAATTTCATCTTCAGGTTTCTTAAAATTTCCAAAATTTGGCTGCAGCTAATATCTCTCCAGGCTCGAAAGGCAATGCCGCCTGGAGAGATATTAGCTGCAGCCATACGTCAAAAATGTTTCAGACTGTTCAATCGGTTTTTTGAGCTTCGCTGAAATGATAGGAAGGATCTATCTTATTGTTGTTGGCTTACGCCAACAACTGCATTTTCAATAGCTTTCTAAAAATTATCGGATTTTGGCTGCTGTTCATACCTCTGGGGCGGCATTGCATTTTCGAGCCCCAGAGGTATGAACAGCAGCCATTCTCAGATCGACTTTAAGGCCATCTTTCATAGAATTAACTTCGCTTCAGCAATTTAGTATTGCTATTGAATCCCACATTCGACTAGGATCTAGGCCATTAAAAGCCATTAAACAAAGGAGAATAACCATGATTCAAAAAGGGTCTATTCAAATCGCAGTCGTTGTTGGATTGCTGTTTACCGTTTTGGGGTTAAAGGCCAATCCAAAAATGATCGTCATGAAAGGCTCCGATACGGTTTTACCCATTGGACAATTGTTGGCAGAAGAATATTTTAAAAAGCATCCCAAAGATTCTCTCATTTCTGTTACCGGAGGGGGATCGGGGGTCGGTATTACCGCCCTTTTAGATGGTACGTGTGATATTGCCATGTCTTCCCGTGAACTTTCCTCAAAAGAATTAGAAACCGCAAAAGCAAAAGGCCGTCCGCTCATGCCCCATGTGATTGGTTACGATGGTATTGCAGTTATCGTTCACCCCGAGAATCCCTTGGCTCAATTAACGATTCCGCAAATTGGCACGATTTTTTCAGGGGAAGTTACCAACTGGAAACAACTGGGTGGGCCAGATCTTTCGATTGTGGTTGTTTCAAGAGAAAGCACTTCCGGAACGTATGTTTATTTTAAAGAAGCTGTCTTACAACAAAAAGATTTTCATAAAAAGACATTGCTTCTACCGGCCACAGCCAACATTGTGAACACGGTCAAAAACAATAAGGCTGCGATTGGCTATGTCGGGTTGGCTTATGTCAAACCCGGGGTAAAAGCGCTTAAAGTTTCGGCTGGCAATCCAAAGCGATACATCGCGCCTTCCATTGCCAGTGTGAAGAATAAGTCTTATCCCATTGCACGTCCTTTATTTTTGATTATGGCAGGAAAAATGTCTGAACCGGCAACGGCTTTTTTAAACTATATTATGAGCGCGGAAGGTCAAAAAATATTGTTAGACAAAAGCTATGTTCCCGTAAATTGAGCTCATGGCAGCACAGTTTTTAAGCCAACTTAAATTTAAATTTGCCAGAGAGTCATCTCCAGATGTTTTTCTGGAGTCTTCTATTCGTGGAAAACAAGGATGGGATAAAATCTGGGAAAAATGCTTGGCGCTGATTTCCTTATTTTCAGTCAGTATTGTATTTTCCATTATTCTATTTTTGGTGATCGAAGCTCTGCCCATTTTATCAAAGGTGGGTTTTAAAGAATTATTTTTTTCAGATCGTTGGCAACCCACGTCTGAAGTCGCTGGGTTTGGGATGTTGCCGCTTATCTTGGGATCGATTTGGGTAACCGTGGGGGCGCTGGTGCTGACGGTTCCTTTGGGGATTGGATGCGCCATTTATTTATCCGAGGTGGCGCCCATTCGCATGAGTCTCATGTTAAAGCCGGCCATTGAGCTTTTATCTGCGATTCCTTCGGTTGTGTATGGCTTTTTTGGATTGGTCGTCGTGGTCCCCTTGGCTGAAAAATTTTTTCATCTTCCGGTTGGGCAATCTATTATGGTGGGTTCTTTTATTTTGGCGATCATGGCGCTTCCCACCATTATTTCTATTTCTGAAGATGCCTTAAAGAGTGTTCCCAAGAGTTTTCGAGAAGCTTCTTTGGCATTGGGAGCAACCCGTTGGCATACGATCAGTCGGGTGGTGGTTCCGGCGGCTTTTTCTGGGATTGCCACGTCTGTCATTTTGGGCATGGGCAGGGCGGTAGGAGAAACCATGGCCGTTCTCATGGTAACAGGCAATGCGGCGGTGATTCCGCATTCTTTCTTAGAACCTGTTCGTACCTTAACCGCAACGATTGCCGCAGAAATGGGAGAGACAGCGCAGGGGGGGCTTCATTATCAAAGTTTGTTTTTGATTGGGGTGTTGCTATTGATCATCACCATGATTTTAAATGGCATTGCAAGTTTTATTGTTCAAAGAGTTCACCAAAAAAATGCAGTTTAATTTTTATACATTTAAAAAGGTTGAAGAGAAAATAGCACTTGTCATTTTAAGTGGTATTACGTTTTTTATTTTATTTGTTTTGGGGGCCTTGATTTATTTTTTATTTAAAAATGGGATCCATGTTTTTTCCGTTGAATTTTTTACGCAATTTCCTCGGGCGGGGATGACGGAGGGTGGGATTTTTCCGGCCATGGTTGGGACGTGTTATCTTACCTTGGGAGCCATTGTGGTGTCGATGCCGCTTGGCATCTTAACGGCCATTTATCTAGAAGAATATGCTCGTCCGGGCTGGTGGTTAAATTTGACTTATTTGGCTATCAATAATTTGGCGGGGGTGCCTTCCATTGTCTTTGGGTTATTTGGGTTGGCGTTGTTTGTAAAATATTTCGAGTTTCAGACGTCGATTCTTTCGGGGGCTTTGACGTTGGCGTGTTTGGTGTTGCCCATTATCATTCGAGCTTCTCAGGAAGCCATTTCACAAGTTGGGCAAGAGTTACGACACGGAGCATTGGCTTTGGGAACCACGCGTTGGTATATGATTCGGACGGTGGTTCTTCCTCAAGCCTGGCCTGGTATTTTAACCGGCAATATTATTTCGGTGGGAAGAGCTGCAGGAGAGACAGCGGCCATTTTATTTACCGCCGTGGCTTATTTTTATCCCAAATTGCCAACCTCTCTGCTTGAACCGGTGATGGCATTGCCTTATCATTTATATGTCATTGCGACCTCTGGTTTGGATTTAGATAAGACCCGTCCTTTGGCTTATGGGACAGCTTTGGTTCTCATTTTGTTGGTCTTGATGATCAATGCGGTGGCGACGGTGGTTCGTGCCAGGCATCATTTAAAAATGGAAAAAATATAACATGAATACGTTGGTCCTTCAGACGCAAAAAGTCAGTTTGTTCTATGGAGAACGACAGGCGCTGTTTGATATTTCGTTGGATGTTCCAAAACATTCGGTTGTGGCCTTAATTGGACCTTCGGGGTGTGGCAAGACCAGTTATTTGCGGCTTTTTAACCGCATGAATGATTTGATTTCAAATACATCGGTCACGGGGGGCGTTTATTTCCATGACCAAAATATTTATGCAAAGTCAGTAGATGTTGTAAAATTACGTCGAAAAATTGGAATGGTTTTTCAAAAGACCAATCCTTTTCCAAAGTCTATGTTTGATAATGTGGCCTATGGTCCACGTGCTCACGGGGTATTTTACAAAAACAAATTGCAAGAGATTGTGGAGCGTTCTTTGAAGCAAGCGGCCTTGTGGGACGAAGTCAAAGATCATTTATATGAATCGGCGTTGACGTTGTCTGGCGGTCAGCAACAGAGATTGTGTATTGCAAGAACGTTGGCTGTGGAACCGGAAGTGATCTTAATGGATGAGCCTGCTTCTGCTTTGGACCCCATTTCGACCCAAAAGATTGAAGAACTGATTTTACAGCTTAAACAAAAGTACACCATTGTGATTGTTACCCATAACTTACAACAAGCGGCGCGTATTTCGGATTATACTGCTTTTTTCTATCTTGGAGAAATGATAGAATGTGAAAAAACGGAAGTCATGTTTACCAACCCTAAAATGAAAAGGACACAAGACTATGTCACTGGAAGGTTCGGCTAAAATTCATCAGCGGTCATTTGAAAAAGACTTAGATGAGATTAATCGAGAGCTTACGCTCTTGGGAGAGATGGTGGAAAAAGCCATTTCGTCGGCAATTTTATCTTTGAAAGATAGAAATTCAAGTTTGGCGAAAGAGGTGATTCGTGGCGATCGTGTGATTGACGAGCAAGAACTTAAAATCGATAAATTGTGTATCAAATATTTGGCTTTAAAACAGCCGAAAGCCCAGGATTTGCGCTTTGTGACCAGTGTGATGAAGATCATCAATGAATTAGAGCGCATGGGAGACTGCGCCGAAAGCATTGCGCGACAGGCCATGTTTTTGGCCACAAAACCGGCATGGCGACCGTTGATCAATATCCCCAAAATGGCAGAAATTACAGAAGAGATGGTTCGAGACTGTTTGGATGCTTTCATGAAGCACGATGAGCTTTTGGCTCAGCAAGTTATCAAAAGAGATGAAGAAGTTGACCAATTGCAAGGGCTCATTTACAAGAATCTGCTCCAAGATATGATCCAAGATGTTAACAATATCGAACGTGCGAGTTCTTTATTGCTCGTGTCTTCAAAGCTCGAAAGAATTGCAGACCAAGCCACCAATATTTGTGAAGATGTGATTTACATTGTGTCAGGCAAAATCGTGCGCCATAAAGATAAAATTCAACTGGAAATTCCGCTGTAAATAGTTTCTACGCCTTTGAGGGGTTCAAGCAATCGCCTGTTTTTTAAGGTGAGTGTATTTTGGCCGCTGCCAATATACTCTGAGGCGGCATTTCATCTCGAGCCTCAGAGATATTGGCGGCGGCCAAACTGCCGTTACATTTTTAGCGCTTCACGCACACGTAAAAAATCGCATGTGGCGTGGCCGTAATATTAATGGGTTTTGCGGCATCACAATCACGGGTCATATAATGTGCATCCAGCCATCGTTGGTCACGAAGTGAAATTTGACCTCGCATAATTTCTCCTGATTTGGCTTCAGATTGTCCAGAAGCAAGGGTTCTCATGGGGTAAAGATGTGACTTCTTGAGAGCTCCGTAGTATCCAACAGCAAGGCCCAGGACTAAAAATAATGCAGACAGCGGTAAAGATTTTAAATTCATAAGTGATTCTCCTTAAAAACTACATGATGTATTATTCAGATTCTGAACAAACTGTCATTCTGAGCGCGACGCGCGAAGAATCCCAACGGAGATGCTTCGGGACTTCTTCCCTCAGCATGACTCTTTCACCAGAATCTATTTAAAATCTTAAATGAAATCATCGTTGCGGTTCAACTAGATTAATCCTTGCAGATAGATGCGCCAAAGACTATTTTTTGTGCATGGAAACAAATTCTATTCAGCCCGTGTGCGATGTGGTTTTGCTTTCTTGGAATCAGGTTGAGATGTTGGAGGCTTGTGTTGAGCAGTTTTTAAAATATACGGATCAGCCCGTGAGACTTATGGTGGTGGATAATGCCAGCGAACCAAAAACAAAAAAATATATTCAATCGCTGAAAAGCACTGCTGCAGTTCGCATTGACCCCATTTTTAATTCAGAAAACCTTGGATTTGTAGGTGGGATGAATGTTGGGTTAAGAGCGTCTCGTGCCCCCATCGTTTGTTTGCTGAACAATGATACGTTGGTGACGCCCCATTGGCTTTCTCATATCTTAGCTGTTTTTAATGCCAATCCTTCCATCGGTATTTTAAATCCCAATAGTTCCACCTTTGGCGTGTGGCCAAAAGCAGCAGAATCGGTAGAAGCGGTAGCTGCCCGCCTTGCGGTTCAACATCAAGCGCAACCTTTTATGGAAATAGGGACCTGTATTGGATTTTGTATGGCCATTCGACGACAAGTTATTGAAAAGATTGGACATTTAGAAACCACGCTTCACAAATTCTTTTTTGAAGATACCGATTATTGCAAGCGCGCAAAGCAAGTTGGTTTTTTATGTGGTGTAGCACAACAGGCCTATGTTTTTCATTATGAGCATCGATCTTTTAAAAACAAGAAACATCGAGATTTTTATTTTAAGCAAAACCAACGATTGTTTTATGAAAAATGGGGAAAGCCAAAGCGAATCGTGTGGGTCATCCAGAAACCTATTTCTGAAAAAGATCGCCAAGAGGTTCTTGCCCTAGCCCGTAAGGATCATTTTATTTATGCTTTGGGGGTAGAGGAGCATGTTGCGTTGCTGCGAGGCTTGCATGGACAAATTATGGTTCAGCCCACCGTACGTCCACCTTCTTTGTTTAAAATTTTATGGCGTGTTTTTAAAAGACGAAAAAAACCTTATGATGTGATTGTCATGGAAAATGAGAACAGGATCTGTGCTTGGCTCTTAGATTTGTTCTGTGGGGAGTTGGATCGATGGTTCTGTATATCCACCCCCAACAGAACAGATCTAAGAGGGGCCACGAATTGATGGTGTATTTTTACTTACCCATTAAAAGTGTGATGACCTCTTCATCTTCCGTCTGATCAAAATCTTCATAATACATGCCGACTGCCCCAAGATTCATTGGGACATAACAAGCCACGATTTCATCTACTTCTTCTTTGAGCTGATCCAAAATCTCTGGAGAGGCAACTGGAACGGCAACAATTATTTTTTTGGACTGTTTCGCTTTGGCTGATGCAATCGCCGCGCGCATGGTAGCTCCGGTTGCCAATCCATCATCGATTAAGATGGCTGTTTTGTTTTTTAAGATAAGCGGTGGCTTGGATCCTCGAAATTTTTTAAGTTGCAAAGAGGCTTCCATTTGTTCTTTGTGTTTGACTTGTGCCACGTAATCTTTCGAAATATGAAGCAGGTCGATTAATTCTTGGTTTAGAACCATGTGCCCCTTTTCATCTACAGCGCCGATGGCCAATTCTGGATTATGGGGGGCACCCATTTTTTGCGTTACAAGCATATCGAGAGGTAAATTTAAATCATGTGCGACGCAAGCGGCAGTAACGACGCCACCTCGCGGAAGTCCAAGGACGATGGTCTGAGGTCGGTTTCGATAGGCATGTAATTTTTGGGCCAGTTTTTCGCCAGCATCTTTTCGATTTTTAAAGATCATCCAGGAATCGTAAAAGAGGATGATCTAAAATGCAAAATCAAAATAAATTGAGGTTTTTCGGGGGTGTGCTATAAAACATCCTTATGTCTCATCCATTATTAATTACAGGTGCAGCAGGATTCATTGGAAGTTGCATGGTGAAAGCTTGTCAGGAGCGGGGGATGGATATTATTTCTGTGGATCATCTCTCTCATTTCGATGAACGTCCTGAACACGCACATATTGATTTTGGGACACGCGTAGACCGCAGTCGTCTTTTTTCATGGCTAGAAGAACGCAAACCATCCTTAAAAGCCATTGTTCATATTGGGGCCTGTACAGATACCACCCAAATGGATGAGCGCTATTTAACCAAAATGAATTTTGATTATTCAACGTTGATTTGGCTTTATGCGTCTCAAAATAGCATTCCATTGGTATATGCCAGTTCTGCAGCGACCTATGGGGCAGGAGAATGGGGGTATGATGACAACGAAGATTTAATTCCGAAACTAAAACCACTCAATCCCTATGGCTGGTCGAAGCAGCGTTTTGACTTGTGGGCATTGGATCAAGAAAAAAAAGGCGTTCATCCGCCGACGTGGTCAGGGTTTAAGTTTTTTAATGTGTATGGTTTTGGAGAAAGACACAAACAAGACATGGCGAGTGTTGTTTTAAAAGCCTATGATCAAATTTTGAAATCCGGCAGTGTGCGGTTATTTAAGAGCCACAAAGAAGGAATTGCAGATGGTGATCAAAAAAGAGATTTTGTGTATGTGGAAGATGTGGTGAATGTTTTACAGTTTGCTTTAGAAAGACCGATAGAGCGCGGTATTTACAATTTGGGAACAGGTAAGGCTCGTAGTTTTTTAGATTTGGTCAGGGCTGTATTTCGTGCAATAGATCAAGAAGAAAGTATTCATTTTATGGATACCCCGCTTGCCCTTCGCAATCAGTATCAGTACTTTACTGAGGCCATCATGGAGCAGCTGGGCTCGCAAGGCTATACGAAGCCGTTTGCTTCTTTAGAAGAGGGGGTGTTGCAGTATGTTCAAGCCCTTCGCAGAAAAAGCTAAAGCGCGGCTTTTTTTATCCATTCCCTTGAATGATCTTATCCTTACTTCTTTAGAAAATTATCAAAAAAAATATATAAAGCCCGGGCTTCGATGGTTACCCAAAGAAAATCTTCATATCACGGTTTATTTTTTAGGAAATATAGAGATCTCAAAAATTGAGGCAGTCGTTGCCAGTCTCCGTCAAGTTTTCATGAGGGGCTCTCCTTTTATGTTGCTAGCAACAGATATCATTTTTGCGCCTCCCAAAAGACCTCGGATGATCTGGGCCACGTTTGCCCCTAACCCTCACTATGAAACATTGGTGAAGGAGGTGGCGTGTGCTGTGTCATCTTTTGTGAATTTAAAACACGAGCAGAGACAGCCCGTTGCCCATGTAACGCTCGCCAGATTTAAAAATCCTATTTTATCTAAAAAATTAAAGTTAGACCCTTGGTCTCAAGAAGCACTTGAACTTTCTGTGGAAAGCTTGGAGCTTATGGCGTCGAAGTTATTAAAGGAAGGCCCGCGCTATTCTGTTATAGAGAGATTTTCTTTATGAGGAAGTATCAATTTTTACCGCATATGGCAGATGTGAAACTCAAAGTGACGGCTTCAGATTTTTTAGAGCTCTTACGAGGGGCATTGGAAGGCATGAATGCGCTCATCAAGAAAGATGCTTGTAAAACAAATGAATCTCCCAGGGAGGTCATTAAAAAAATCAACCTTCCTGCGCAAGAAAAGTCTTTAATGTTGATTGATTTTTTAAATGAAGTTTTAACTTTATCTCAAATTCATCACGCCATTTTTTGCCGACCTCAGTTTAAAACGCTCAAAAACCGCACCTTAACCATTCAGATCTGGGGAAAAAAGGTTTCGGGGTTTGATGAGGATATTAAAGCGGTGACGTATCATGACCTTAACATTATTAAAAACAAACAAGGCCTTTTGGAGACCCTGGTGGTGTTTGACATTTGATCTCAAAAGGATGGGGGTGACCTTAGAATGAAGTTATCTAAAAAAGAGTTAAAAAAAATAAGCGATGTTTCATGGGAGATTCCAAAAGGGTTTTCGGAATTCATGAAAGTGCCGGCTCGGATTTATGCCACTTCCGATGCTTTAGAGGACATCTTAAAGGATCAGTCTTTAGAGCAGCTCATGAATGTAGCGGCTTTGCCAGGAATTGAAAAAGTGGCCTTAGCGATGCCGGATGTCCACGAAGGCTATGGTTTTCCTATTGGGGGTGTGGCCGCAACGTCTTATCCAGACGGCGTTATATCACCTGGGGGGATTGGTTTTGACATAAATTGCGGCATCAGACTTTTAAAAAGTTCAAAGCATATTGATAAAATAAAGGATTACATTGAAAACTTAACTCAGGAAATTTATAGACAAGTGCCTTCGGGCGTCGGGCGAGGGGGAGCATTGCGACTCAAAACCAAGGAAATGGATCATGTCTTGGAGCAGGGGGCATCGTGGATGGTAAAGCATGGATATGGGCAGCCAGAAGATCTTGATGATATCGAATCCAAAGGCCAGTTGTTAGGAGCCAATCCCAGGTGTGTCTCTCTGCATGCCAAACAAAGGGGGCAAGATCAGTTGGGAACGATTGGGGCGGGAAATCATTTTGTTGAAATCGATTCGGTGGATCAAATTTATAATGAAGAGGTTGCACGTGTTTTTGGATTGTTTTCGGGGCAATTGGTGTTTTTGATTCACACGGGCTCTCGCGGATTGGGGCATCAAGTTTGTACAGACTATTTGCGCGAGATGGTTCGTGTGATGAAACCCCGCTATGGGATTGACGTCCCAGATCGTCAACTGGTCTGTGTTCCTTTTTCATCGCAAGAGGGAAAGAACTATTTTTCAGCTATGGCATGTGCGGCAAATTTTGCTTGGGCCAATCGTCAAATGATTACGTGGGAAGTGCGCGAGGCTTGGCAGACGGTGTTGAAAGGTAATGGGGGTGATTTGGCCATTTTATATGATGTGGCCCATAACATTGCTAAAGTGGAAGAACATGAAATCGAAGGCCAGAAAAAAAAGGTCATCGTTCATCGCAAGGGGGCCACGCGTGCTTTTGGTCCAGGGCATCCTGAGTTGAAAGAAACGTTTCGAAAGGTGGGGCAGCCGATTATTATTCCAGGAAGTATGGGGACGGCTTCTTATGTCTTGGTGGGAACTACCCAGGCGATGGAAGAAACGTTTGGTTCTTGTTGTCATGGTGCGGGAAGAAGAATGTCACGGCGTCAAGCCAAACGTGAAGTTACAGGGTCTAAGCTTTATGATGAGCTTCGCAAAAAAGGAATTTCAGTCCAAGCGGGGTCGATGCGAGGATTGGCGGAAGAAGCGCCGCTTGCTTATAAAGACGTCGATCAGGTGGTGCGTGTGGTTCATCAGGCAGGTATTGCCAAAAAAGTAGCCCGACTGGTACCGGTTGGTGTGATTAAAGGGTAGGAAGGGATAGCAATTTAAGCGTTGAATGGGAGGCTATTTTTTTAAAATCTTGGTCAGTCGTTAAAAGCTCGGCGTTATGCTCAATGCACGTTTGTGCAATGAGACAATCCAGGATTCCGCGAATGGTAATGCCTTTGACTCTTAACTTTCTATACAGGGTGGCAGTGTCAATGTGGGTATTTCGATCTACAGATAAAATATTCAAGCGTTCAAAAATGTTTTTCGCATTTTCAAAATCTCGTTCTTTTTTAAATCCCGCTAAAACTTCTGTTAGTATAACGTAAGTAATGGCAATATCGGCGCCTGCTCGTGTAATTACTTCTAATGCTGAATATTTTGTTTGAGGGCTGTTAAAGAAATCAATCCAAATAGATGAATCTACGACAATCACGAACGAAATTTCCGCATGTCGGTTAGGTTACCGGACCACTGAAGTTTGCCTTTTAGTTTTTGTAAATCCTTATAAAGTATTATCTTTTCAGCAAAATTTTTAAGAGCAATTTGAACGGCTTCGCGTTTTGTATGAACCCCGGTAAGAGACTTTACTTTTTTAATCAATTTTTCATCCAAAACAATATTTGTTCTTTTTTTCATATACACCAATTTATCATGTTTATGTGTATGTTGTAAATAAATCTTTTAAAGGGGTTGCTTTATTTACTTAGCAGGGTATTGACAAAGTGCTTTCATGACGAAAAAACCAGATTTGAGCCGAGACAAGGAGAATGAGGAAAAATCCCGGAAGCGGGCTCTCAGAAGCCCGTTGAGGACTTTTTCCGAAATTCGACACAGTCGCAGGCCAAAGATGGTTTTTGCAGTTGAAATGACTTTGTCAATACCCTGCTAGAGCAAGAACTCTTTAAGATAGGGAATAAGGATTTCCATGGGTAATCCCATGATGGTGGAAGGATATCCTTTTAGGCTGGAAACAAAACCATCTTTGATTTCTTGAATTGCATATCCCCCCGCTTTGTCAAATGGCTGATAATCTTTTACATATTTTTTAATTTCCCCAGCAGATAATGGACGAAATGTGACATGCGCAATATCAGCTTCTGAAATCATTTTTCCATAGTGTGTATGAAAGAGGGCAAAGGCGGTGATGACTTCATGGGTTGTATTGGATAATTTTTGGAGCATTTGGATAGCATCTCTAGGTCCTTTGGGTTTTCCCAAAATTTCACCTCGAATAGAAACCAAAGTATCGGCTGCCAGGACCAGTCCCTCTTTTTCTTTTCCAACGCTGAGTGCTTTTTCTTGAGCGAGTTTTAAGGCATTTTCCCCAGCTGAAAGGTGGGAATGAAAAACTTCAACGATGGAACTTGGAATTATTTCAAATAAAAAACCTGCTTCCGAAAGCAATTCATTTCTACGTTGGGAGGCAGAGGCAAGAATTAATTTTGACATCAGCAGGCATTCTATATGAATTTTTAAAATAAAAAACCACCTTTTTAAGGAAAAAATATGATATAGGGCAGCCCATGGAAAAAGTTCGATTGCAAAAGGTGATTGCCAGTCGGAGTGCTTTCAGTCGCAGAAAGGCTGAAGACTTGATTGTGTCTGGCAAAGTTCGTGTCAATGGGCAAGTGGTGGTTAAGCTTGGAACCCGAGTAGATCCTAAAAACGATCAAGTAGAACTTGAACAGCAGGCTTTAGAAGTTCAAAAAAAAGTTTATTATTTGTTTTATAAACCCAGGGGTGTGGTTTCAACGCTCTACGACCCTCAAAAGAGAAAGACCTTGAGAGAGTTTGTGGGGCATATTTCAGAGCGTCTGTTTCCAGTTGGGCGTTTGGATTATCTTTCAGAGGGGCTCATGCTGTTAACCAATGATGGGGAGCTTGCTCAACGGTTAGCGCATCCCAGTGGGTTGGTGAAAAAGACCTATCATGTATCGGTTGCCGAAGATATAACGCTGTTGCATATTAAAAAATTGAGGCAAGGCGGGATGGTTGAAGGGCAATGGGTGAAGCCTGTTTCCGTGGCTCGGATTTTAAAAGAAGATGCCTTGTGGTTGGAGTTTATTTTGAGAGAGGGCAGAAAGCATGAAATTCGAACCTTGTGTGAGCAGGTGGGTTTACAAGTGACTCAATTGGTTCGTGTTGCAATAGGTGCTTTCATGTTAGAAAATTTACGGCCAGGGGAGCTCAAAGCTGTTGACAGGGAATTTGTATTGTCGTTATTTAATTCTTTGCTCAACTGGCAAGGGAGCGGTGAGCGACCGTTAGGGTAGATGTAGTTAAGTGAAGCAGTGAAGGAGTATTGAGTTAGGATTAGGATGGTTTGCGCCCATAGCTCAACTGGATAGAGCAACTGATTTCTAATCAGTAGGTTCCAGGTTCGATTCCTGGTGGGCGCGGATTAAAAAGAGTTTGTGGTATGAGAGGAAGGCGATGGTGGGCGTAGCTCAGGTGCGAAGGCCACGAGGAGTGGCCGTTAGGATAGAATGCTCTACCACCTGAGAAGAGGTGGGTGGCGTTTAGAATTTATTTTGTGGTATGAGAGGAAGGCGATGGTGGGCGTAGCTCAGGTGGTAGAGCCCCGGATTGTGGTTCCGGTTGTCGCGGGTTCAAGTCCCGTCGCCCACCCTTCTTTTCTAATGTAGAACCAAAGGCCAAGGGGGCACAGCCACAATATCCTGTACTGATATCGATAAATTTGGTCTCCAAGAATCCTCAGAAAAGAGGGTATAGCTGATAAATACTTCCGCGGAAATTGATAGATTGGGAAATAAAAATAGAGAGTTAAAACAGGATAAATCAATCGCGTCATCCCGAAGGAGCGAAGCGACTGAGGGATCTCTAAGTCAGAGTAGTAGTCGCATCTGTCATCCCGGAATTTGCGAAGCAAATATCCGGGATCCAGAAAAATAAGTTCAGGATGAAAGAGAGCCCGTCATGCCGAGCGTAAGCGAGGCATCTCGGTGTTTAAGTCAGGGTAAATTACAGCTTTGTCATTCTTGTAAAGGTCTACAAATTATTCAAAGAGCTCATTTCCATTTGTGTCAAATTTATGGATAAGGTTCTGTGTTGGGTTAACAACATAAAGATTACCAATGGCATCTGTTGCAAGGTCGATGATATAACTCATTTTGTTTCTCAATAACGCTTCAAGATTCCATGTGGTAAGGTATTCTCCATCAGAGTTGAACTTTTGAATGCGATAGTCTTTAGAATCTGAAATATAAATGTTTCCAGAAAGATCAGTGGTAATTCCTTGAGGGAACTGAAATTGACCATTGCCTGTTCCATGACTGCCCCATTGTTTAATTAAAGTTCCTTCAGGCGTCACTTTTTGAATCAGATTATTCGGCGTAATAACATAGATACTTCCTTGAGTATCACTTGCGATTCTATATCCAACGAAACTTGGATCTGCCGTAAGGAATATTTTAAGAAAGTTACCTTCGCTGTCAAATTTACGAATACGTGGAACAGGAGGAGCCGGGGGGGGGATCGATAGAAACTCTGCTACATATATATTTCCGTTAGGATCTAATGCAACGTTTGAAAATGTAATCTTAGGGTCGGAGTTTTCTATCAGGGTTTTAAGAAAAGCGCCATTGGAGCTATATTTATCAATACGGTTCTGGTCTATAACATACACATTTCCTGTAGAATCTACGGCGACATCAGAAAGCCTCTCAAACGTTACTTCTTTTTTTTCGCCAAATTTTTGAAGAAACATACCATTAGACGAAAATTTTTGAATGCGAGCATCAAAATTAAGCATCAAATGATCACGTGTATCAATTGTATAGATATTTCCAGTGGCATCAATCGCAATTGCAGAAGGATTTTTAAATTTACCATCTTGTTTTTCAGCGAACAACGAACCAAATTTCGTAATACATCCAAGTGTTGTATTAATTTTGTGAATACGATGTGCGTAAGGATTGACAACATAAAGATTATTATCGGAATCAATGGTAAAGTTGTAGCGGAAAAAAGCCTTATCATCTGACTCTTCGATAGACCATTTCATAAGAAATGCACCCTCTGCATCGAACTTTTGAACATCATGTTTAATTGGATCCACAATATAAATATCGTTATTTTGATCAATTAATATTCCTGAGGGACTGATAAATTGTCCATCCCCATTTCCAGAGCTTCCCCATTCTTTAAGGACTGTACCATTTGAAGAAATTTTTTTGATATTAGGAGGATCAGTTTGTAAAATGTAAATATTTGCAGATTGATCAGTTACAAGATGTAAAAAACCAACTTTTGAAGAAAGCCATTTGTTGAGAAATGTACCCTCTGAATTAAATTTTTGAATACGAGAAGCAATTCGCTTGGTCGAATCTATATGTCCTAATTTATTTACCTCATAAATGGTATCATTCACATAAATAAAGCCGGCGGAATCACTCCAAATCTTTCTTGGAAACATAAATTGACCATCAGCTAATCCTTGGCTTCCAATGGTTTTAATAAAACTTCCATCGTTAGAAAATATTTGAACACGATGATTACCGCCGTCTACAATATAAATATTGTTGTTAACATGAATCAGAGGGCGGTCTTCAATGTGAAAAAATTGACTAGGATTACTTCCTACCGTGCCCCATTGATTGATAAAATTACCTTGTGGAGAAAACTGTTGAACGCGATTCCGTACTTGAGCCGTAGAATTACTTAAATCTACAATATAAAACTGTCCCATCGTATCCATTGAAATGGCAGAGGGAAAACTAAATTCACCTGCATTTGCTCCATAATGACCAAATTTCTGGAGAAATTTACCCTCCGAATTAAATTTTTCAACGCGATGATAATTTTGATCTAGAGTAAAAACATTTCCTTCAAAATCAATTGCAATCGAACCATTAAAAAAGAAATGGTCTGTTTTTCCAAGTGGAAAGCTCTTTTCACAGATATCCCCTATCCCATTCGTATTTAAATCGTCTTGTCGTGGATTGTAATCAGAGGGGCAGTTATCAAGATGATCTGGAACATTATCTTCATCCATATCTATTCCTTCTGAGGACGCACACGCAGCCATTTCAATGGCATTGCCACCTATGTGTGAATAGATCGATATTTGGGCTTCTTTATATTTCTGAGGCACATCAAAACCGTCGGTTTTCCCTGTATCATCTGGTGTTTGTTCGGCTGGAATCGTAATTGTCTCTGTATTTTCTGCTAAAGGTGTGGACCTACCCCCTGGATCAGTTTCTGGACTTCCACCACCACTACAATGTATAAGACCAAAAGAAAGAATAAAAAATCCTAAGTACAGAACATATCTTATTTTAGGTGTCATCGTCCTCTCCTCCATAAACGTCCATCGCCCATTTTTTATGATACTTAGATTTTCGTTTTTGTAAAAAAAAAAATAATTAAAATTGGATGAGTCAATGCCACTCTGTTATACATCGATGAGACCCCTCACTTGCATTCGGGGTGACGTGTCTAATTTATCCTGAATTAAATTTCTGGATCCCAGATATTTGCTGCGCAAATTCTGGGATGACTGGTGCCACTAATACCTTGGCTTAAACACCGAGATTCCTCGCTACGCTCGGAATGACAGGCGCACACTTCATTCTGTGAGAGGCTTTATGCTTCAAAAAGTTCTGTGCCCAATTCCTGAAAAATTGATTTATGGAAGTGTGGCAGGGACGATTTAATTCTCAATGCTTCAGGCTGGTACATCATGTAGGTGCCCAGAAAAGAGTTGCTTTGGGCAATGCATTTCAATATCTATAATGATGAAAAATTATTTTAAAAAAACACTTGGGAGGTTTTAATGCGAAAAAAATATTTTTATTTTTTGATTTTGATATCATTTCTCATTCCTTATGTTGCTTCTGCGTCGAGATCTTGGGAAGAGGTTCAAGAAATTCTTCGGTCCAAAAAAGTTACAGTGGAATTGGATCATGCAACGCCCGGGGCATTTGAAGCCTTATTAACGGAGTTTACGGGGCTTAATTTTGTGAACTATCTTGAGCGTTTTAATGATAATTACACCATTACGGTTAAAGTGTCTGAAGTCAGTGTAGAGCAACTTTTAAATGATGCGCGGATTTCTGAATTTGATGCCGAAGATTCGGATGGGAAATTGGATTGGGGTTGGGCAGCGCAAGCCATTGTATTTGGCTTGGGAGGCACTGTGATCAATGTCCAAAAAGCAGCTAAAAATTTTATTCGTATTCCTTTGGAAACTTCAACAGGCGTCAAAGACCTTTTAAATCGTTTACAGAACCAAGTCGTGGAAGTGCAATGGTCGCCCAGTGAGTTAAAAGCATTTTTGTCTTATTTTTCAGAAATCGTTGATTGTCCCACAGAGATTACCACGACGATGGTGCATTTGTTATGGCAAGCCGGACAAGGCGTAGCCATTCGAGGGCTGCATGGATCCTTCACTCCGGCGGCGCTCTTGTTTCACATTGTAAAGTCTTCTGGTTTAGAAATAGATGACCAATTTCTATATGTGTACGAAGACAAGCTTGAAATAGGTGAAACGCTCGGGGCGTACTGATTTTTTGTCTTGAGTTTAATGTTCAGCTATGGCTTGTGTTGTTTGCCAAGATCCAAATCCAACAGAACGAGTATGTTCCAATTTTATTTTTAAATCCAATGGGCGTATAGATCAATGCCCGAAGTGTAAAAGTGCATTTATTCAACGCCTACCGAAAAGCCAAGTCATGACGTATTTTTTTTCGCTCCAGTTGCAAAATGAAATTAAAAAACATCGATTGATTCAACGACCTTTGGTTCGATTTAAGAAATATATCCAACAAAAGCTTTTTATACAGCATCTCTTGCCTCTTCTTTTGAAGCAATTAAAGCCAAATGATAAAATTTTAAAATTAGAACCTTATCCAGATGGGCTTACCCCTGTTCTTCAAAAAATGAACTTTGATATTACAACTCGAAACATGTTTGTGGAAAGGCAAGACGATGGATTATATGATGTTTGCTGCTT
>JACQJD010000062.1 GCA_016198185.1 Deltaproteobacteria bacterium | reverse complement strand
CTTTGGTACCATCGGGTGGTTCTATTATGGTGCAACATGATAAAACAGAAGAGGTATCGGATACTTGGAAACGATTTAAAATTGCAGACCAACGAACTTATGGACAATCTTTGCTTACGATTTTAAGATAGGCGAATATGAAAGTAGCTGTTTACCCTGGATCTTTCGATCCCGTTACTCTCGGTCACGTTGACATTATTGAAAGAAGTTTAAAGTTATTTGATCAAGTGGTGGTGCTCATTGCCACGAGTTCTCAAAAGAAAGAATTGTTTTCTGTAGCTGAAAAGAAAGACATGCTTCGGGAAGTTTTTAAAAATGAACAACGGGTCCTCATGGATGCCACAGAGGGGTTATTGGTTGACTACGCTCGTACTCAAAAAGTGGCAGCCATTGTTCGTGGATTGCGTGCGGTGTCTGATTTTGAATATGAATTTCAAATGGCTTCGATGAACAAGCGATTGTATCCAGAGGTGGAGACTATTTTTATGATGGCCAGCGACCAGAATCATTTTATCAGCTCTCAGTTGGTGCGTGAGGTAGCAAGGTTGGGGGGCAATTTAAAAGGCATTGTTCATCCTTATATTGAGAAGAAGCTAAAAGAGAAATTTAAATTGTGAAAGACATTGCTGTTCGAATGACTGGGGTGCCAGCGTCAGAAACGCTCTCGATTGCGGCCAAGGTGCAAGAGTTAAAAAAACAAGGCAAAGACGTCATTTCGTTTACGGTCGGTGAACCAGATTTTGATACGCCCAGTCATATTAAAGCAGCGGCGGTAGAGGCCATTGAGCAGGGGTTTACCAAATATACGCCTGGGGCTGGAATTCCAGAGCTTCGCAAAGCCGTCTCAGAGCGCATTGAGCAAGATTATGGGTTACACTATGACTGGCACCAGGCAGTGGTGACCAATGGCTCGAAGCAGGGGATTTACAATTTTTTCCAAGTGGTTTTAAATCCAGGCGATGAAGTCATCATTCCTTCGCCGTATTGGGTGTCTTATCCGGCGATGGTGCGATTGGCGCAAGGCAAGCCCATTTTTCTTAAAACCACGTTGAAGGAGCAGTTTAAAATAACGCCACAAAAATTAAAAAAGGCGATTTCTAAAAGAACAAAAATTTTTATTTTAAATTCTCCATCGAATCCCACGGGGGCATTTTACGATCCAGCGGAACTGGAAGCTTTGGCAGAAGTCTTAGAGGATCAAAATATTTGGATTTTAAGTGATGATGCTTATGCTGGAATTGTGTTTGATGGCAAAACTTTTTGGTCTATTGCAAAGTATTCTAAAAAAATCTTTCAAAAAACCTTTATTTTAGGAACGGTTTCGAAGTCCTATGCAATGACGGGATGGCGTGTGGGGTTTGTGTTGGGACCACAGCCCAAGATTATGGAAGCGATTGAGGTCATTCAAAGTCAGTCTACATCTGGGGTAAATAGTATTGCGCAGAGGGCGGCTCTTAAGGCGCTGACAGCCTCTCAAGATACGGTCAAAGCGATGGTCAAAGAATTTGAGCTTCGCAGAAATGTAGCACTGAAAGTGATTTCAGAGATTCCGGGCGTTCGATTTTTTACGCCACAGGGTGCTTTTTATATTTTTGCGGATTTTAGTTCATATTATGGCAAGAAGTATCGTGGGCAAAACATAAAAGGTTCCATAGCGCTTTGTGAATATCTTTTAAATACCGGCCATGTGGCCCTCATGCCGGGTGTGTATTTTGGAGATGACCATTATCTTCGTTTGTCCTTTTCTTTGGATATTCAGAAAATTGAAACTGGGCTCGAGCGTCTTGCCCAATCGCTCAAACAACTCGAGTAAACGTGCAATGGAAAGGGCTTGACAGGGGGCCATCGGTGGCATAAAAACGCGTTATTTTAACAGTATTTCAAGGAGGAAATATCATGTTTCAAAACACACAGTTAACAAAGATTTTATCGGGAGGATGTCTTGTATTATTTGTTTCAATGGTCATAAGTTGCGCAACGCTTTTTACAGGAACATCGGATGTCGTGAATGTTTCTACCAATCCTGAAGGGGCAAAGGTATATGTGGATGATGCTTATAAAGGAACTTCCCCGATTGAAGTTAGTTTAAAGCGCAATGCTGATCACAATGTTCGGGTCACAAAAGCAGGGTTTCAAGATGCTTCTTCTATTTTAAGACGTGAATTTAACCCAGTGTCTCTTATCAACACGGTGTTTGTTTTGTTTTGGCTCGTTGATATTGTCACAGGCGCGCTTTGGAAATTTGAAAAAGATGGGATTCATATCACGCTTGAAAAATCTACCCAAGGTGCTGTTTCGGGTAATGGCAATATTGCAGCGGGGGAAGATCTTAAGATTTTCGCCTATCAAAACAAAACCGCCATTGGTCGCGAGGCACAGACAACCACCAAACGCTAGGTATTTTGTTTAATTTATAATATCTATCGAGGAAAAATGCCGTCATCCTGAACTTTTCCCTCGGCATCCTGGAACCTTTCCCTCGGTGTTCTTGAACTGTTCCATCGTCATCCTGAACTTTTCCCTCGTGTCATCCTGAACGAAGTGAAGGATCTCACCGTCGGAGACAATGAGATTTTTTAACCCTTTGGGGCTTCAGAATGTCTATTTTTGGAAAGCCTGGTGCCAAATTGAGAATAGCCTTTTTGGTTTTGGTGTATAGCTCAGAAGTAGCAATAATTAAACGTAGTATTTTATCTTGAATATGATATTTCCCAATGGTATTATGTTGTTATATGAACAGAAATGCATTGGAATATATCGTAAGCTGGTATGATAGGAAGAATCGAAAACCTCTGATCATTCGAGGGGCGCGTCAAGTTGGGAAGTCTTATCTGGTGCGAGAATTTGCCAAACGAGCATCTCTAACGCTGGTGGAGATCAATTTTGAAAAAGATCCGGAGGCAGCGAAGCTTTTCAATAAACAATCCATTCCAAAAACATGTGAATTCCTTGAAATTCAGTACAAAACGCGTCTTCAACCCAAGACGACCTTGTTATTTCTAGATGAGATTCAGGCTGCGCCCAGTGTCATTCCTATTTTGAGATATTTTTATGAAGAGCGTCCAGATCTTTGTATTATCGCTGCAGGTTCTCTTTTGGAATTTGTTCTTACAGAGCAAGCTTTTTCTATGCCTGTTGGACGTGTGGAATATCTGAACCTTGGCCCCATGACTTTTGAAGAATTTTTAGAAGCGCGTGGCGAAACACAATTGAAAGGTTATATTCACAAGCTTGATTTGAAAGAATCCATTCCCTTGCCCCTTCACCAAAAACTGATGGAGCAGGTTAGAACTTATTGTGTGACGGGTGGGCTTCCGGAAGCCATTAAAGTTTTTTTAAAAAGTACCTGGGATGAATGCGAGATCATTAAAAAAAATATTTTGTCAACTTATCAAGATGATTTTTCAAAATATCGAAATCGCATTCCCGATGTAAGGTTGAGGAAAGTTTTTCAAAAAATACCACAACTCATTGGGGAAAAACTCAAATATGTCAACATTGATTCTGAGGAGCGTGCGAAGGATCTTGGGCAAGCGCTCGATCTGTTGTGTATGGCGCGTGTCATACATCGCGTTTACCATAGTTCTGCCAATGGCGTTCCATTGGGGGCAGAGATCAATCAAAAATTTTTTAAACTACTTTTTTTAGATGTTGGGTTGGTGAGCTCCATGAGTGGTCTTAATCTGCTGGACTTTGAAAAAGCTGAGAATATTATTTTGGTCAATCAGGGAAAATTGGCTGAACAATTTGTTGGGCAACACTTACTCTACGATTTGCCACCCTATCAAACCCCGGAACTTTATTATTGGGCTCGTGAAAAGAAAAATGCCGCTGCAGAAGTTGACTATGTGGTTTCAGCCGGCTCGCAAGTGATTCCCATGGAAGTGAAGTCTGGGAAAAGTGGGTCGTTGAGATCTTTACATCTCTTTCTCAAAGAAAAAAAACTTTCGCTGGGTGTTCGTTTTAACTCGGAATCTCCCAATGTTTTAAAAGCAGATAATTTCACGCTCATTTCATTACCATTTTATCTTATCGGGCAATGGAAGCGCCTTTGCCTACCCGAAAAACAACAATACTGAGGAAAAAAATCTGTTTAAAATAACCATGGGTTTTTTTGAGGATGGTCGGAATGGCGTACTTCAATAATGCATTGGCGATGGGAAAGCGTATCAATAATTTGAGAAAGTTGTTCACGTTTAAGAGGGTCGAGATTGGCATCCCACTCATCCAAGAGTAAAATTTTTTCTGGAACAGCCCTTTGGAGTTCTTCTAGATAACTTTTTGCCGTCTCTCCCGATGAAAAAGAAGAGGTGTCGATCTGAAAGAAAAGATCCCCTTTGGCTGGCAAGTAAAAGGCATCTTCACCTAATTTTTCTTTAAGCAGCATAAGAATGCTAGATTTTCCAGTGCCATTTTCACCGCGGAGGGTAAGCCGACCGGGTATTTTTGTAAGGGGCATCAAGTCAGTCAGTGAAAAAATATTTTGGGGAGTAGTGCCTTTATAAAAACTGATTTTAGCCCAGCGAATTCGTTCTGGGAGTGATTCGTTGAGTGTTTCTGAAAGTATTTTTCGAACACCAGCTAATTTTTCTTGATGGGTCGTCCATTGAAAAAGCAATGTTAAAAGTTCGTAAGTATAATTGAGCACACCAAAAAGCCTTGGCAGTGTCACAACAAAAATGGATAAGATCGCTGGCTCGTGAAGATGTTGAGACACATGCAGAATAATGACGATGAATACGGGAACTAAAGTTGTAAAGGCAATGCCAATCGAAACGAGTGACTGGAGCGTCTCTGCATGGACATTGGAGTTTCGAGATATTTCAAAACGATGTTTTGTTTCTTTATTCCATAAATTGAAATTGTAATGATTGCCAATCAGAATATTATCCCAAGCATTCAGTAATATTTTTACCAGGGATACTCTGGACAGCTGGGCTAAGGCAGCTAATTGTTTTTGTTTATTTTTTTGAAACTTAAATAAGAGTCCTGCTAAAACAAGACCTAAGCCATAGCCGATCGCATATTTAGGCTCTACCACCGCTGAAAGAACCAGAATATTAAATCCTACATTTAAACCCGTAGCACAAAGATCATAAAAATAGGTGAGCGTATTTTTGAGAGTTTCTTGTCCTTCCGCTGTTAAAAAAGCGGTCTGTTCTTCCTTTGCATTTTTTTGGGACCAGAGAGTAATTGCATTTTTCTTTTTCGAAATAAAGGCATCGATATATTTTCCGATAGTGATTTGTCGCCATTGGCTAAGCATTATAGATGCAGCAGCCCCTGGGAAATACGGAAGAGAAAGAGAGAGCAAAAATAACAATAGATTAATCCAAATCTGTTGCCCCGTTTGAACACTGATCACAAGATGGGTTAACCAAAGGGTAGAAGAACAAACAATGAGCTGCTGAATGATCAAAAAAACAAAGCAAAAAATCCCATAACGGGAAATAAATAATTTATAAAGCACGTTGTTGAGGTCCTTCGATGGTTGTTTGAAGGGGGTGCTCAAGGGGGGCTATTTTTTGTTGAATGGTTTCTAATAAATAGTGAGCTCTTTCGGTAAGTAGTTTGTTGGGCAGTGAAGCGTTTTGAAGAGAAGAAAGTGCATTTCGTGTTTGTGGCAAAAGGATAGATGTTGGCGGATGAAGCTGGCAAGTGGATGGCTCTCCGAGCCAAGTAGAACGGGCTAAAAGAATTTCTGTTGCAACGATGAGGCTGTGAAGAACTTTATCCAAAGGGCGATTCTTTTGAAGAATGGCAGAGGGTGTATAATTTTCTGGTTTTGCAACCTGCTTTAAATCACGGTAGTGTTGGTAGCGATATTCATCTAAAAATAAAAGAGTGTGTGATGTTTCATGAATAAAGAACTCAATAAAATCCTGATTTTGCCAATGAGGACGATGGTCTGACCAAATGACGCCAATGGCGGCAGAGGTTGTACCCCCGCCAGCCATTTTAGATTGGGCACAGAAGATCATATTAACTACCAAATTAAATAAACTGCCAAAGGAGGGGTTCCGTTCTAAAAGTCTTTGATAAGACTGCTGAATGTTGTTCAGTGCCTTCTTGGCATAGGAGGCATTTCCAGAATTCATGATATTTTCAATATCATTTAATTCGGTATCTACCATAAAAAGTTTAATGAGTTTGGCTATCAATTCAGGGTTGCTTACAAATTCGAGTGTACTTTTTTGAGGGAGGGGCACATTGGGCTGAATTTTTTTTAAAAATCTAAAATAGGCTTTTTTGAGCGAATTCAAATCATAAATGTTTTTATGACCGGCGTAAGGCTTCGCCAATAGAATCAGTGTTTCTAAATTTTGTTCAAAGCCAATAAGATGAAACAAACTAATTTCTCAATTTTTTCTATCAAAAGCAGCCATACGAAGGGGGCCTAAGCACCCATGTGAATCTGTATGCTGTTCTGAAACAGCTTCAACATTTTTTTGGCAAGATCGCTCTTCTTCAGAAGTGATTTTTTCTGAGATTTCTAAAATCATATCATTTATTTTTTCCATTTTTCTTGCTCCTTTCAAAGCTTTAAAAGTGGGTATAGCTATTTGGGCAGGGGTTGTCAAGAATTCGAGGCGCTGGCCTGTTTTTGGAGGCATTAAAATAGCGGTGTTGGTTTCCAGGTGCATCCTCAGAAAGCAGAGCCCATACACAGAAATTGAGACGCTTCAAATAAGTCAGGAAAGACTAAGACAGCAAGATCAGTAATTTTTTAGCAGGAGCTACTTATAGCAATAAAATGTATGCTTTGAAACAGGAAGTCATTTCACTTGAACAAGAGCTGGCTCGTCTACAGAGTCAATAGTAGAATCCACTTTTAACGTAACTTCCACTGAGCGCTTCGGCCCCGTCCGGAAAGGATCAGTTTTTTATCTTTCTTTAGATCATTCAAAACTTTTTTTATCATTTGAGAGCTAACATTAGGACACTGCATCTGGATGTCACGCAACGTAAATATTCCAGGTTGAGTTAAAATCGTTTTCTTTACAATTTCACCCTTGCCAGTACGGATACTGTCCGTGATTTCAACTTTTTTTGCCAGTTCTTTGTAAGTCAAGCGAAGTGTAGACAAGAAAAAATTTATCCAAGGGAGCGGATCATGGTTACTTTCATGCCAGCCTTTGGAGGATTTTTTCAACGCCTCATAATAAGCATCTTTATTTTCTTCGATGATGCGTTCAAGGCCAATATATTTTCCCACATGTATGTCCTGTTGATAAAGTAATAGAAGGTTTAAAAGTCGAGAAACGCGGCCGTTTCCATCTCTGAAGGGATGAATGCATAAAAAATCTAAAATAAAAAGCGCACAGATAACCAGTGAAGGCTGATGCGTGTTTTTAATTTCATGTCGATAGGCCATGCAAAGTTGCTTCATGTAAAGGGCTATTTGTTTAGCTTCAATAGGAACAAAACGAATGCTTCTTTGTCCTTTCGAATCAAATTCAATAATTTCATTATTTTTTGTTTTCCACAAGCCGGCATCACCCGCGCCTTCTTGAGCAAGATGATGAAGATGCTGAATTGTTTTGGGTGTGATCTCTAAATTTTCATGTTTTGCATGGATCAATTCGAGGGCATGACGATACCCCATCATTTCTTCTTCAGGGCGAGACTGGGGAATTGTTTTTCCTAATATAAGAGGTTTGAGCCTTTGGCGATCAACTTCAATTCCTTCGATCCGGTTTGAGGATTCTGCACTTTGGATCATTGCTAAATCTTTAAGTGCTTTCAAAATTTCCGGTTTTTTTTGCTCCCACAGTTGTTGTTTACCCTTGGCCTCCATGCATTCGCCCAAAAGCCAGGACATGCCCAAGGGAAGTGTTATGGATTTCAAAAACTCTGGTTTAAAGGAGTGCATTAGCTTAATAATAGCCTATTGTTCTTGGATTAGCCAATAAAAATAACAATGCTTTTGAAGCCAAAGACCACGATTGATTGAGTCCAGTGTCCCTCTTTTAAATTCTCATTCTATTTTAATTATTTAAAAGAGCCCGACTACGAAACGGCAGTGCAACTTTTTTTCATCATTGCCTCATAGGGAGTTCTCCAGTCAAGACACTTCATGGGCCGATTGTTGATTTCAAATTCTTCTTTGGTTTCCCCAGGGCGCGGGGAGAGGTTTTCTTTGGTATTTCTGGTTCCTTCGCTGGCGAAGTACTTTGCGTTCTTCAAAAAAATAAAAAACTGTGGCCATCTGTAGAAAGGGCCCAGCAGTTTTTTTATTTTTTTTCTTTCTTAACTAAATTTCTTATTTATTTTCTGGGGTTTTTTTTTGAGGTTCTGAGTTTTGAGGGGCCTCTGTTTTTTTTGTTTTTGAAGGGAGCTGGCCTTCATAGCGGTCGATGATGTGGGTGAGGTGCTCCATGACTTTTTCGTAGAGTCTGGGCACAATTTCTACATGGTGGAAGTCCGCAACGAGCGCGGTGTGGAGAGCAGTGCTTTCTGCCGCAGTGTCAATTTTAATTTTGTGAAATGCAGCTGTGTTCTTTTTTGTTATTTTTATGTCTTGTGTATTAAAGATTTCATGCAGTTGTTGTGGGGTGAGTTTATGTTCTAGATAAAGATTTGCAAGATAAGAGATAGCGGTATGACGAGATCGCAAAGGGTATGATTCATCTTTCCATATGTAGTTCAGTTCCTCTATGGTATAATCTTTCATATGAAAATCATCGACAACGCCGCAGGAGCGTAGGTTGCAGACATGGTATTCTGCATCTTGGCTAAATTCTTTGAGGTGGGCATGGGCAAGTTCTGAAAGTTGAAGAGCAACGGTGAGGTCTGCAATGTCTTCGGGAAGGAGTGCGATCTCATGAGCGGAGAAGGAATCTGCCACCATATGGAGGTAGGAGAGAACAATGGACTGGGCGTAGGCGAAGTAAG
>JACQJD010000061.1 GCA_016198185.1 Deltaproteobacteria bacterium | reverse complement strand
TGTGGAAACCACGTCTTTAGATCCCCATCAGGCAAAGCTCGTGGGGGTGGCCTTGGCATATCAACCAGATCAAAAAATACAGGTTTGTTATATTCCGGTTGGACACCAGACAGGCCCGCAGCTTGCCATGCCTTATGTTTTAAATCACCTAAAATATTTTTTTGAATCTCCTCAGATCGAGAAGTGGGGGCAGAATTTGAAATATGATGCTTTGGTGTTGGCACATCATGGCATTACCGTTTCCCCGATTGCTCAAGATAGCATGGTGGCCTCTTATGTCTTAAATCCAGCAGAACCTCATAATTTAGACAGCCTGAGTCTAAAACACTTGGGCCACCAGACCATTCATTATGAAGAGGTGACCGGGAAGGGAAAAAAACAAATTGGTTTTGACGCGGTTTCGCTGGAAAAAGCCACAGAATATTCAGGTGAAGATGCCGATGTGACGTATCGGTTAGTCGAAATGTTATCGGCAGATTTAAAAAAATCAGCTTTAGCATCGATTTATAATCAAATTGAAATGCCGCTCGTTGCTATCCTCATCGATATGGAACGAACGGGTGTTAAAATCGATCAGCCCTATCTTCAAAACATGTCCCGCTCTTTGGTTCAGGAGATGGAACAGGTTGAACAAGAAATTTATCAATTGGCGGGAGGGGCGTTTAACATTCAATCCCCAAAGCAACTTGCTCAAATTTTATTTGAGAAATTAAAACTACCTGTTTTGAAAAAAACGAAAACAGGAAATTCTACGAATGAAGAAGTGTTACAAAAACTTGCTGGGCAGCATCCGTTGCCTCAAAAAATTTTAGCATTTCGAGAACTGGCGAAATTAAAATCAACTTATGTAGATGCTTTGCTTGCGCAATGCGATCCCAAGACATCTCGCGTTCACACTTCTTTTAATCAAACCATTGCTGAAACAGGACGACTGTCTTCGAGTAATCCCAATTTGCAAAATATTCCGATTCGTTCTGCCATGGGTCAAAAAATCAGAGAGGCTTTTATTGCAAAAGAAGGGTGTGTGCTCTTGGCATGTGATTATTCTCAAATTGAACTGCGATTGTTGGCGCACATGAGTCAAGACCCGGCCTTGCTCGATGCCTTTGGGCACAATCGGGATGTTCATGTTCAAACGGCAAGCGAAGTTTTTGGTGTGCCTGAAACACAAGTCACGCCGGAGCTGAGACGCATGGCAAAAACCATTAATTTTGGGTTGATGTATGGACTGTCTGCTTTTGGGTTATCCCAACAACTTGAAATTTCTCAATCGGAAGCCAAAGCGTATATCGATCGGTATTTTCAAAGATATGCGCATGTGGAAAAATTTTTAAGAACGCTCATTGAGCGCGCACGTGAACGTGGTTTTTCGGAGACGTTGTTGGGGCGTCGGCGCTATCTGACCGAAATAAAAAGTGCCAATCCTCAGATGCGTGCATTTTCAGAGCGCATGGCCATTAATACGCCGGTGCAGGGAACCGCCGCTGATTTGATAAAGCTCGCGATGATTGGGATTTCGAAATATCTTAAAACAAACGAACTGGGCTCCAAAATGATTCTTCAAGTGCATGATGAATTGGTTTTCGAAGTTCCTCAAGATGAATTACAGCGGCTTCAAGAACAAGTGGTGTTGCAGATGATGCATGCGATCTCGCTTTCCGTGCCTTTAAAAGTAGATGTGAAGACTGGGAAAAATTGGGGTTGTTGTAAAGTCATGGATTCCCCCACTTTTTTGTGAGAGATCCAAAGTCCTTGAAATCTTTTTTCTATTTATGTAACGTTTTTAGGGTTTTATAAAAAAGGAGGATTTTTATGTCATATGCATTGTTGAGTTCTGAAGGGTTTCAATTTTTACTACGTTGGATCCATTTTTTTGCAGGGGTTATTTGGATCGGACTTTTGTATTATTTCAATTTCGTTCAAGGCGCTTTTTTTAAGGAAACAACCCCAGAAGTGAAAACCAAATGTACGGAGCGTCTCGTTCCACGCGCCCTCTGGTGGTTTCGTTGGGGAGCCATGATGACCTTTCTTTCGGGATGGCTGATCATTACCTATAAAGGGCATTTGGCGGGCATGGAAATTTATGCGACATCTTGGGGGATAATGATTCTAACAGGTGCCGTCATGGGAACGATCATGTGGTTTAATGTTTGGTTTGTGATTTGGCCTGCACAAAAATGTGTGATTGCGGCTGCGCAAGGCCAAAGTGTTCCCAATGCGGCAGAGCGGGGTGCGCGTTCAGCGGTGGCTTCTCGAACGAATGTGTTTTTATCGATCCCGATGCTTTTTTTCATGGGAGCAGCCTCTCATTTGCCCATTGAAGTTACTGCCATGAGTTTTTGGCCCTTGATTTTAACATGGGCGGTTATTTTAGGGCTCATTGAACTCAATGCCTTGAAAGGAAAGACGGGTCCTTTGACTTCTGTGAGTGGTGTTATTGCCAGTGGTTTTGTTTTGACAGGGATTTTGTATTTCCTGATGGAATGCTTGGTTTAAATTTACGACAGTTGAAAGTTGTCAGACGACTGATCATCCCTCTGTGGCGGCATTGCAATTCAAGCCACAGAGGGATGATCAGTCGTCTGAGAGTGTTCGGTTGTCGTATTTCTTATAGTTTATGAAAACTGTCATTTGTAACGTACCGTTAAGATCCGAAGATCGACGAACGGTTTATCCTCCTTTGGGGGCCATGTATGTGACGCAGGCTCTCTTGACGGCGGGGTACGAAGCTTATTTTTACGATATTAATTACTTTCGGCCATCC
>JACQJD010000057.1 GCA_016198185.1 Deltaproteobacteria bacterium | reverse complement strand
GATAATGATAGGATACATTTAATAGATAATGAGTTATCGAATGCCTTTATTTCTTGGTGCAGAAAGAAGATTCTAGAAGTCATAGATGAAATCGAACAATTAGAAAAAAAAGTTGGAACGGGAAATAAATAATCAGCCCGATTGTCAATAACGTAGCTTTTGTATCAAAATAATGATCGTCTCTCATATCCTGCTATTTGATGAGATTGCCACGTCGCCCTTCGGGCTCCTCGCAATGACGGATGGAAGCAATTTCAATCTATAATCCACATCCCCGAAAACATCGTCAAAACAATCAGCATGGCTTGACTGCCCAGATTATGACAAACAAGCATACATCGATTTTTTATGCCTTAAAAAAATTTTTTACCCTTAACTCAAGTTGATCTCTAATTTTTCTAAAGACTTTTAAAATTTCATCCTCAGAACCTTGCGCTTTAACGGGATCTTCAATTTCCCAGTGAACTCTTGTAACTTCCCCCATAAATGCAGGGCATGTCTCATTGGCATGTCCACACACAGTAATGACCGTATCAATTTCCTCTTTAGAAATGGAATCCACCGTTTTTGAGCACTGACCTGATATATTGACTCCAACTTCTTTCATAACTTGTACAGCTCTAGGATTTAAACCGTGAGCTTCTACCCCAGCACTCCATATTTTTGTTCCTTTGGGGGCATGTTTTTTGGAAAAACCCTCTGCCATTTGGCTTCTACAGGAATTGCCTGTACAAAGAAATAGGATACCCTTTTTAACAACACCCTTTGGCATTCTCTTTACTTTCATGAGTTTTACGACGTTAGCTCTAATTTCTGAAGCCTTTGAATTTTATCTCTAAGCCGTGCGGCTTCTTCAAATTTCAGATCTTTCGCCAATTTGAACATTTCCTGTTTCAGTTTTTTGATTTCTTTTTCCACCTCTGCCATAGAATTAAACTCTAATTTTGGTTCTTGGACAGTTGCAAGCGTAATATAATCTTGCTCATAAACGGATCCAAAAGCTTCATGAATTCGTTTTTGAATCCCCTGAGGGGTAATGCGATGCTGCTGGTTATAGGCAATTTGAAGATTTCGACGTCGGGTCATTTCGGAAATCGCTCTTTTCATAGATTGCGTTTCGTGATCCGCATACATGATCACGCCACCATGAATATTTCTTGCTGCCCGACCACATGTTTGAATGAGAGAAGTCTCAGACCGTAAAAACCCTTCTTTGTCTGCATCCAAAATGGCAATCAAAGACACTTCGGGTAAATCCAATCCTTCTCGAAGCATATTGACCCCAATGAGCACATGAAAGGTGCCCAACCTCAGATCTCGAATGATTTGAATCCGCTCCAGGGTATCAATATCGGCGTGCAAATATTTTACTTTGAGCCCTTTATTGTCGTAAAACTCCGTTAAATCTTCCGCCATTTTTTTGGTGAGGGTAATCACCAAAACCCTCTCTCCTCTTTCAATCACCTGCAGAATCTCTTGATACAAATCCTCCACTTGCCCTTTGGCGCGTTTCACCAAAATCGGGGGATCCAATAACCCTGTGGGACGTACAATTTGTTCCACTTGATGCAGCCCTGCTTGCCCTCGTTCGTAATTGGCAGGCGTTGCAGACACATAAATGACTTGATGCATTAAGTCGCAAAACTCTTCAAAATTTAAAGGGCGATTATCGAGGGCTGACGGCAATCGAAACCCATGCTCAACCAATGTCAGTTTTCGGGCACGATCACCCCGATACATACCTCCCAGCTGAGGCACGGTTACATGGGATTCATCTATAAATAATAAAAAATCTTTCGGAAAATACTCCAACAAAGTTGGGGGAGCTTCTCCAGGTGCTCGACCTGTTAAATGACGAGAATAATTTTCAATCCCATTGCAATAGCCCAATTCGTCTAACATTTCTAAATCAAAATGCGTTCGCGTTTTTAATCTTTCTGCCTCTAACCATTTCCGTTCGTTTTTAAGTTCTACCACTCTCTCGGTCAATTCTTGACGTATGCTCACCAATGCCCGCTCTAAATTTTCTTTTGGCAATACATAATGACTGGCTGGAAAAATAGATACCTGACGCAGTTCATTTTTCTTGCTTCCCGTTAAGGCGTCGATCCAATACAGATGTTCAATGTCATCTCCAAAAAACGCCACGCGCAATGCTTGATCTTGTTGATGGACGACATACACATCTGTTACATCCCCTCGAACCCGAAAGGTTCCTCGAAAAAAATCAACATCATTGCGTTGATACTGCATATCCACCAAAGCTTTTAAAAATTTCTTGCGCTCTATCTTTTGCCCTTGCACCAATGTCAACTGCATATTTTGGTAACTTTCAGCATCTCCAATCCCATAAATACACGACACCGAGGCCACAATAAGCACATCTTTCCTCTGCAAAAGCGCTTGGGTGGCCCCATGTCTCATTTTGTCAATTTCATCATTAATGGCAGAGTCTTTTTCAATATACGTATCCGTACTGGGAATATAGGCTTCGGGCTGATAATAATCATAATAACTTACAAAATAATGAACCGCATTGTGAGGAAAGAGCTCTCTAAATTCTTGAAATAACTGAGCCGCCAACGCTTTATTGGGCGCAATCACCAACGTTGGTTTTTGAACACGAGCAACAACATTGGCCATCGTAAAGGTCTTGCCACTGCCAGTCACCCCTATCAGCAATTGCTGTGAAATTCCTTTTTGAACATGGGTGGATAAAAAATCAATCGCCTTTGGCTGATCCCCTTGCGGCGCAAATGAACTCACCAGTTTAAAGAGGCTCATGAAAGATCAATAAACCATTCTGTATGATGCGCAAGATCCTTTAAGTGAATATGTTCCCGTTGTAACCGATCGCGAATGTCATCAGCCTTTTTAAAATCTTTTTGCTTGCGCGCTTCAACCCGCTGCTCGATCAACGTTTTAATTTCAGCTTCTGTTAAAGACGTCACTTGAGGTAAAAGTTTCAGTTTTAACTCTCTAAAAAAAGAGGCTGGATCCTCTCCAAAAAGCCCCCAAAGAAAATTGAGTTTCTGAATTAAAGTCAAGAAAGACTTCAAAAAAACGTTTCCCGCATGAGTCAATGCCGTTTCTTTCTGAAGATAACCATTCACCGCTCGCACAGCATCAAATAAAAAACCCAAGGCTTGGGCTGTATTAAAATCATCGTTCATGGCTCCTTCGATCTGACGTTCTGTTTCATCGATCACCGTTTGAAGATTTTTTTTAAGAGGTCTCTCACTGGAAATCGGTTGTTCTAAATGTTCCTGAACATCCAACAAACATTGATAAATACGCATCAATGCTAAAATACTGTCTTTGATCGTACCTTCAGAAAATTCGAGTTCAGATCGATAATGATGCGAAAGCAAAAGATACCGCAATACCTCTGCTGGATATTGTTCTAAAAAACCGTGGACGGTAATCATATTGCCCAGTGATTTTGACATTTTTTCTTTCCCAAATAAGACAAATGCATTGTGCATCCAATAGCGTACGGGCGGCTCTCCATAACATGCTTGGGTTTGAGCAATTTCATTTTCATGATGAGGAAAAATAAGATCCACACCTGCAGCATGAAGATCAAATGTTTCCCCCAACAGAGTGGTCGACATCACGGAACATTCTAAGTGCCATCCCGGTCGTCCTTTTCCATAGGGGCTCTCCCAGGCTGGCTCACCAGGCTTTGAGGGTTTCCATAAAACAAAATCCCCTGGGTGTTTTTTATGCTTTGAAATCTCAACGCGAGCTCCCGCCCGTAAATCTTCAATATTTTTTTTAGAAAGCTTTCCATACTCTTTAAAAGATTCAATCGAAAATAAAACCTCCCCCTGAACTTCATAAGCAACACCCATCCTCATTAATGTTTGGATCATCTCAATCATTCCAGAAATGTACTCACTTGCTTTTGGGGTGTGCGTTGGTTTTAAAACATGGAGTTTTTCCATGTCTTGTTCAAAGGCTACGCCATAAAAGGTTGCAATCTCTTGACACGATTTTTTTTCTTGGTGAGCACGATCTATAATTTTATCATCGATATCTGTAATATTTCGAACATAAACCACTTCATATCCTAAGTGTCTCAAATACCGATACACCACATCAAAAAAAACCATCGGCCTGGCATTTCCTACATGGATATAGCCGTACACCGTTGGGCCACACACATACATTTTTACTTTTTTGGGATCCGATGGCGTAAAAATTTCTTTGATCCCTGTAAGGGTATTATAAATTTTAAGACTCATGAGAGCGCTGTGAGAACGGTTTGGAGACGTTTTTTAAGAGATGCCACTGGAAGCGTCGTGCAAATGAAAACCATTTCGGGGCCTTTTAATTTTCCGGTTAATGCTGCACGCTGTGTTAAGAAAAGGAGTTTCCCTTTTGCTTTGACAGTTTTTTTAAGTTCTTCTTGGATGGTTTCATAAGCTTTAACATCCATGTGATCATATTTCTCCAACAAACGTAAAAGAGCTTCCAAAATTTCGGTTGCCACTTCTTGATTGTCTTTCAAATGCTTTTTAGCATCTTCTTCTAACTTAAACTTTTCATCGAAAAAAATATCGGCGTAATTTCCAATTTGATTTAAGTGCTCCAAATTACCTCGAACCCCTTCAACGATCTTTTCGATCAAGACGGGGTCTTTCTCTGAAACTGAAAAACCTGCTTCTTCTAAAAAAGGTTTTATGTTTTGAGACAATTCAGAAATATTAGCGTTCCGAATATAAATACCATTCATCCAGCTGAGCTTTTGAACATCAAAAATCGCTGGACTTTTGGTCATTTTTTCAATTGTAAACTCTCGAATGATTTCAGCAGACGTCATGACTTCTCTTTCATCTCCAGGATTCCATCCGAGCAGTGCCAAATAATTAAAGAGGGCCTCCGGCAAATACCCTAATTTTTGATATTCTCCCAAGCTGGTTGCACCATGACGTTTTGAAAGCTTGGAGCGGTCCGGAGCTAAGATAATAGATACATGGGCGTATAATGGCGCTTTTAAATTCAATGCTTTTAAAATTAAAAGCTGTCGTGGCGTATTGGACAAATGTTCTTCTCCGCGAATCACATGCGAAATTTTCATTTCCGTATCGTCAATAGCAGCAGCAAAATTGTAGAGCGGCATTCCATCCCCTTTTGCAATCACAAAATCTCCAATGTTCTTGGGATCCACTTGCACTTTCCCGCGAATGAGATCATCAAATTCAATCACTTTTGATTCATCTACTTTAAATCGAATAACGGGTGAACGTCCTTCTTGTTCAAACTTTTTTTTCTCTTGATCTGTTAAGGAACGACACTTTCCCATGTATCGCGGTGTTTTTTTCCGTTTCAAAAGCTCTTGACGTTCGGCTTCTAATTCGTGAGGGCTGCAATAACATGCATAGGTTTTTTGCTGATGGTGCAGTTGATTTAAATATCCCGCATAAATGGAAAGTCGTTGTGTTTGATAATAAGGCCCATAGCTCCCATGACGCTCTGGTCCTTCATCCCAATCCAATCCTAGCCATCGAAGATCTTGAAGAATGGCTTCCTCATATTTTTTTTCAGATCTTTCTCGGTCCGTATCTTCAATCCTTAGAACAAACGTCCCACCCATGTGTCTGGCAAATAAATAGTTGAACAAAGCGGTGCGTGCACCACCGATGTGTAAGAACCCCGTGGGACTAGGTGCCATGCGCACCCTAATGGGCTGTTGAAACTGGTCCATCTATGTCGTTGCCCTCGTCGTGTCTCCCTGCGGCGTACGATTCAAGTACACCTCAGTCGCCTCTCCTCGGGCGCCTAATATCTGGACCATTTTGAACAGCCCAGGTTGTACCTGTTGAAACTGATTCATCTAAGTTGTCCTTCATAATAAAATTTGCGTAAGGTTACCATCGCGTGGGAAGCAATGCCTTCTTGACGTCCGATATACCCCAATTGTTCCGTTGTGGTCGCTTTAATCGAAATTGCTTCTTCTTTTATTTTTAGGCGCAGTCGTAATTGCATCTTCATTTTTGGAATAAAGGTTTGTAATTTTGGAGCCTCCGCTAAAATAGTAATATCCACATGCTCCACCTCATATCCTTTTTTTATGATTTTTTCCATGACTTCTTCCAACAAAATGAGACTTGAAATTTTATCATACTGTGGATCGTTGTCTGGGAAATACGTGCCAATATCTGACAACCCTGCGGCCCCCAACAAACCATCACAGAGTGAATGCACAACCACATCGGCATCTGAATGCCCTTTCAGAGATTTTGAATCTGGGATGGAAACCCCTCCCAATACAAGTCCTCCCCATTTTTCTTCAAATGCATGAACATCAATGCCTTGTCCAACGCTATATCGCACACGACGATAAGGTAATAAATCCTCTGGCGTTGTAATCTTAATATTCGTTTTTTCACCAAGAATGGCTTTCACTTTTAAACCCTGTAATTCAAAGACTGACGATTCATCTGTCACCGGTTGATGGATTCTATTTAAAGAAGTGTAGGCATCTCGTAATTTTTGAAACTCATACAGTTGCGGTGTTTGTACACGTTTAATCTGACCACGATCCAGCGTCTTTTGGATCCAGTCACCTTCAACCATTTTTAAGGTATCTTCAACCGGAAGCACCGGAACAACAGCTCCTTCTTTTCTTTGTTCCCACAATTTCTCAATGAGCTCTTTGCTGGCAAAGGGGCGAACCCCATCATGAATAAAAACATATTCACAGGGTACCTTCTCACGTTCAATCCAAGAAAGACCTTCAAAAACAGAATCTTGTCGTTTTACCCCACCCCTTAGAACCGCTTTTAATTTAGAAAGTTTTAATTGCTGCGCAACAGAACGAATCTCCGCTTCATCTTGAGGTCTCGCAATAAGGACAATGCCATCAACAAAATCCAATTGCCCCAAAACCGATGCAGACCAAAACCATACGGGTTTTTCATCAATTTCAATAAACGTTTTTTTGGGTAAATGAGATGCTGTCTGCCCAAATCGCTCTCCCTGACCCGCACAGACAACAATGGCGTAAGCGGACATGAGGATCTAAACTTGAACGAGCGCTTTCTTTCCAAATATTTTTTGGATTTCTTTTTCGATCGTTTCTTCTTTGACTTTTCTAGCCAACGATAATTCTTTCACCAGTAAACTTCGCGCGGTATCCAACATTTTTCGTTCCCCGAACGATAGTTCTTTTTCAACTTTTAATAAAAATAAATCTCTCAAGACAGCAGCAATCTCATATACCGATCCTGTTTTAATCTTTTCCATATATTCACGATATCGCCTATTCCAAGTCTGATGATCGAGTTTTACTTTACGCTTTCTTAAAATCTTAAAAATCTCTTCAACCTGTCTCTTTGAAATCACTTCACGTAATCCAACAGAAGCCACATTGTCTGTAGGGACCATCACGGTCATTTCATTGTCTAAAATTCTAAGTATATAAAATGACTGCCTTTTTCCTGATATTTCTCGCGTTTCAATAGCCTGAATCACACCTACGCCATGCGCTGGATAAACCGCATGATCTCCAATACTAAATTGCATGAATGACCTCCTTTGGGCGATTTTTATAACACATTGCGTTATGAAAGTCAAAGAACGAGCAAGGCAAGATACAAATTTTTATGGATTTATTTTAAGAAAGTCCTTTTTTTGAACCTTTAGAACGACCGGTCCCCAAATCTGTCTTACGCCCACGTGAAACATGAGAATGCACCACATCTGGAGCTTGCTGGGCGCGCTCAGCTTCTTGTTTTGCTTTTATTTCTGATTTTAAGTGCTTGTCTTCTTTTTTTGCTTCTTTTTTCTTTTTCTTTAAAGTCTCTTTTTCTGTTTCCTCTGCCCCTTCTGCTTTTGTTCCCTTCACTTTAATAATACGAGGGTCTTTTTCCTTATGAGGTTCTGGTAAAATTTCAATTAAGCTCATTTGCGCGTTATCCCCATGACGATGTCCTAAACGAAAAATCCGTGTATACCCACCCTGTCTTGTTTTAAATCTCGGACCATAGACTGAAAAAAGTTTTTCAAACGCATCCTTCTGATGAACGACTTGACGCGCCAATCGCTTCTCATTTAATCCTGGGTTTTTTCCAAGTTCAATAATGGGGTCTGCAAACCGCTTTAATTGTTTTGCATTCGCAATAGTTGTTTGAATACGCTCATGCTGCAACAACCCCGACAAAAGATTTCTCAGCAATGCTTGCCGATGCGAAGAAGTAACCCCTAATTGGCCTTTTAATTTGAGATGCCGCATAATAATTCCTAATTAATGTGCACTTTCCTTTTTTTCTTTCAATCGTTTTAAAAATTCTTCATCTGGAAATCCATCAATTTTCATTCCTAAGGATAATCCCATTTGTGCCAATATCTCCTTAATCTCATTCAAAGATTTTCGACCGAAATTCTTTGTTTTCAACATTTCCATTTCCGACTTTTGAACCAATTCTCCAATCAACTGAATATCTGCATTCTTTAAGCAATTCGCAGATCGAACGGAAAGCTCAAGTTCTTCAACCGTCTTATACAGGTTTTCATTAAACGCATACTTTTTCTTTTCCTCTTCCTTGGCACTGGTAACAATTTCAATATTTTCATCAAAATTAATAAACACCTGCAGTTGTTCTTTTAAAATTTTAGACCCTACTGCCACCGCATCTCTCGGCGCAATAGATCCATCTGTCCAAACTTCAAACGTCAAAGCATCGTAATCGGTCATTTGCCCAACACGCGCATTGGTTACTTGATAATTTACTTTTCGAACAGGAGAAAAAATAGCATCGACGGCAACGGAACCAATCGGATCATCTGCAGATTTATTGCGGTCGGCCTGAACATATCCACGACCTCTTTTAACCGTTAATAAAACTTGAAATTTTGCCCCTTTTCCAAGTGTGGCAATATGTTGCGTTGGATTTAAAATTTCAATACCGCCATCCGTTTGAATATCTTGAGCTGTAATTTTACCAGGACCATTTTTTTCTAACCTCAATACTTTTTCATCCAACCCTTCCATCCTAAATCGAACTTCTTTTAAATTTAAGATAATGTCTGTCACATCTTCCGTAACTTCTGGAATCGTAGAAAATTCATGCAGTACCCCTTCAAAACGAACGGAGGTAATGGCTGCTCCCGACAAAGAAGACAACAAAACACGCCTTAACGAGTTTCCGATGGTAATACCATATCCTCGCTCTAATGGCCGAATTTCAAATCTTCCATATCGATTCATATCTTCGGTCTCTTGTGAAACGACCTCTTTTGGTTTAATTAAATCTGTCCAAACAGCATACATGGCTTATTCCTCCTTCATTTAAGATTACCGTGAATAATATTCAACAATAAGATTTTCTTGAATGGGCATGGTAATATCCGCCCTTTTTGGAGCTTGCTTTACCATCCCCTTAAATTGGCCTGCATTTAAATCTAACCATTGCGGAATTTCTCTTCGCTTAATTGCTTCCAACGCAGCCAAAATAGGCTTTAAGACCCGACTTTTTTCATGGACCTCAATGACATCACCCGCATTGACTTGATAAGAGGGAATGTTTAAGCGTTTCTGATTTACCAAAAAATGACTGTGCCGCACCAATTGCCGTGCTTGAGATCGCGACTGTGCAAAACCCAATGAATAAACCACGGAATCCAATCGCCGTTCTAAACTAGCAAGCATCGCTTCTCCCGTAACCCCTCGTTGAATGGTTGCTTTGCTCACCACATTTTCAAATTGATTCTCTAACAAGCCAAAAAGTTTCCGAACTTTCTGCTTTTCTCTCATTTGTAATGAATATTCTGAAAATTTTGTGCGTGCTTGTCCATGTTGTCCAGGAGGATAGGATCTGCGTTCAAAAGAACATTTTTCTGTAAAACACCTATCCCCTTTTAAAAAAAGTTTTAAATTTTCACGTCTGCATGTCGTACAAACAGATTCACTTCGATAAGACATTACACTCTCCTTCGTTTCGGGGGACGACATCCATTATGTGGAATAGGCGTAATGTCTTTAATGAACCCCACCCGAATCCCTGCAGATTGTAAAGCTCTTAAAGACGCTTCTCTACCTGCACCCGGGCCCTTTACAAGGACGGTTACGTGCTTAACGCCATATTGATCCATTGCTTTTTTAGCGGCGTCTTCTGTCGCTACCTGTGCTGCAAATGGCGTTCCTTTTCGAGCTCCTTTGAAACCTTTTACCCCTGCAGAACTCCAAACCAATACATTTCCATTGGTATCTGTAAACGTAACAAACGTATTATTAAAAGTTGCATGAATATAAACAATTCCACTGGCAACTTGTTTTTTTATTTTTTTCTTTCGTACAACCTTTTTTGGTTTTTCCTGGGCTGTTTCTTGTACTGGTGTTTGCACTTCCGTCATTTCTTATCCTTTTAATGCTTTAACTGATTTTTTACCTGCTACTGTTTTTCGAGGACCTTTTCTGGTTCTTGAATTAGAACGCGTTCTTTGGCCTCGAACTGGTAAATTCTTTCGATGTCTTATCCCCCGATAAGCCCCCAAATCCATCAAACGCTTGATATTCAAAGAAAGCTGTCTTCTCAAGTCACCTTCTACGGTATAATTTTTTTCAATTAAATCTCTTAAGGTTAAGACTTGAGCCTCTGTTAATTTATCCGTCCGAATATTTGGATCTAATTTTGCTTCAGCAACAATCTTATTCGCAGTGGATCGCCCAATCCCATAAATATAAGTTAACCCAACTTCAATTCTTTTGTTTCTGGGAAGATCTACACCTGCAATACGCGCCACAAAATTTACCCTTGTCGCTGTTTATGTTTTGGATTTGAACAAATAACGCGGACAACACCTTGTCTACGAATAATTTTACATTTCGCACAAATCGTTTTTACGGATGATCTTACTTTCATAAGTATTTCAATATGATATCAAAGGCTAACGCATTATATTGATCTAACTTGGGAAGTCAACGTTTTTATTTCTCTCGGTAAACAATTCTTCCTTGGGTTAAATCGTAAGGAGAAAGTTCAACACGAACTTTATCTCCCGGCAAAATCTTAATATAAAACATGCGCATCTTGCCTGATATATGCGCCATAATCACATGACCATTATTTAATTTTACCTTAAATTTGGCATTGGGAAGTGTCTCAACAATTGTTCCTTCCGCTTCAATAGCATCTGCTTTCGGCATGCTTATCTTCCTCCTTGTTTTACTCAAAGACTTGTAAAAACTTTAGGCCCCTCTTCTGTAATGGCAACCGTGTGTTCAAAATGAGCGGAGGTACTTCCATCCACAGTAACCGCCGTCCAACCATCTTTTAAAATTTTAACTTCTGGACTCCCTTCGTTCACCATGGGTTCAATGGCTAACACCATTCCAATTTCTAAAGTAGGTCCCATGCCAGGTTCACCATAATTAGGAACAGGAGGATCTTCATGCAAAGATTGACCAATCCCATGCCCCACAAATTCGCGAACAACTGAATATCCCATCTTCTCTACATATGCTTGAATACAGGATGAAACATCTGAAAGAGATCCATTTTTTTTTATTTTTCCAATCCCTTTCAATAAAGAATTTCGAGTCACGTCAATCAAACGCTGCTTATTGACAGATACTTCTCCAACAGGAACCGTAATTGCAGAATCCCCATAATAACCTTCATAAATAACACCAAAGTCCAACCCGATAATATCCCCCTCCTGCAGTTTTCTTTTAGGAGAAGGAATCCCATGCACCACTTCTTCATTAATAGAAGTACAAAGACAATGTCGATATCCTTTATACCCCTTAAATGCAGGCCTCACATGAAATTTTTCAATTAATTTTTCTGCCCACTGATCCAATTCTGCGGTTGTAACGCCAGGCTTTACCTTCTGCTCTAATTCTTTAAGAATGAGAGCAACAATTTTACCGCACTTATTCATTTTTTCTAATTCTTTTTTTGTTTTAATGGTAATCATTGAGATTCCTTTACTGCTTTATAAATCCGAGAAAAAACTTCTTCAATAGATCCCAGGCCATCAATCGATCGCAAAAGTTTTTTATCTTGATAGTAAGAAAAAAGAGGACGTGTCATTTTGTCATATTCATTCATTCTTTTTTCAATGGTTTCTTTTTGATCGTCTTTGCGCTGAATCAAATGCCCTCCACATTTATCACAAGTTCCTGTTTTTTGGGGGGGATGAAAAAAAAGGTGAAACATTTGTCCACACTGTTCACAAGTCCTTCTTCCCTCAAGTCGTTCAATCAACTTTTCTTTTTCAACCTGAAGGGCAATCACGTAATCAATGGTTTGTACTTCATCTAATGCTTTTGCTTGCGCCAATGTCCTTGGGAATCCATCTAAGATAAATCCATCTTCACAATCTGGCTTTGAAAGCCGATCTTGAACCATTTTAATCACGATGTCATCCGGTACTAATTTTCCCTGTTGAATATAACCACTCGCTTCTTTTCCCAAAGAAGTTCCTGAAAGAATGGCACTTCTAAACATATCTCCCGTTGAAATTTGCGGGACATGAAAGGCCTCAACAAGCCTTTTAGCCTGAGTCCCTTTGCCAACACCTGGGGGCCCAAGCAGAATCATCCTTTGTGAGTACAACGCGCCTAACCTCGTCTTCCCCGTATACGTGCGTCCTTGATAAATCCCTCATAGTTACGCGTCAAAAGATAAGATTCTATTTGCTGAGCCGTGTCTAATGCCACACCGATTAAAATCAATAAAGAAGTACCTCCAAAATAAAATGGTACGTTGGCAGATGCATATAAGAGCGTCGGCATAACACAGACAATCGATAAATATATAGCACCCAACGTCGTCAATCGACTCAAAACAAAATCAATATATTCAGAAGTAGGTTGCCCTGGTCTAATCCCGGGAATAAACCCACCCCATTTTTTTAAATTTTCTGAAATTTCATCCGGTTTAAAAACAATGGCTGTATAAAAAAATGCAAAAAACACAATCAAGACTACAAATGCAAGATTATACAAAAGTCCACTGGCAGATAAAAAGTTTTTAAAATGATTCAACAATGGAATGGTTACAAAGGTCGCCAGTGTCGCGGGAAACATCATCACAGAAGATGCAAAAATAGGGGGAATCACACCTGACGTATTAATCTTCAATGGCAAATGTGTGGCCTGTCCACCAAACATCCGTCGCCCCACAATCCTTTTCGCATACTGTACAGGAATACGTCGCTGGGATGTTTCCATAAAAATAATAAAAGCTACCACAACCACCATAAATCCTAAAATAAACAGAGCCTTAATCACCGTCCACTCCCCATTTTTGATAAAATGGATTACATTAAAAAACCCCGGCAAAATATTGGCTGCAATCCCTGCAAATATGATGAGTGAAATACCATTACCAATCCCTCTTTCTGTAATTTGTTCTCCTAGCCACATCAAAAAAGCCGTTCCTGTTGCCAACGTTACCATGGTTAACAATCTAAAACTAACACCAGGATCCATGACGGCCCTTCCACCACCAGCAGTTTGAATACCTTCAAGACCGACGGCAATGCCATATCCTTGAATCAGACATAATAAAACCGTTCCGTACCGAGTATATTGTGTGATTTTTCGACGCCCCAATTCACCTTCTTTGGAGAGTTGTTCTAAGTGAGGCACCACCACCGTCAGCAATTGTAAAATAATAGAAGCACTAATATAGGGCATAATCCCTAATGAAAAAATAGAAAATCTTTCGAGCGCTTTTCCTCCGATTAAATTAAAAAAACCAAAAATCGTTCCTTGAGATTGATTGAAGAAAGCTGTCAAAGCATCGACATCAATCCCTGGGGCAGATATAAAAATACCAAGTCGATAAACAGCCAATAAGGCTATCGTAATTAAAATGCGTCGTCGCAGTTCAGGTAGTTTGGTAAGTCCTTCAATGCCCGACACCGAGAACCTCTATTTTTCCACCTGCTTTAATGATTTTGTCTTGTGCTGACTTGCTGAAATAGTGGGCCTTAACGGTAAGAGATTTCTTTAATTCCCCTCGCCCCAATATTTTAATAGGATTTCCTACAGAAGATATCAGACGTTTTTTCTTCAAAGATTCTAAATCTACAACAGCATCCTTAGAAAACTTTTCCAATCGATCCACATTAACAATCTGAACTTTTTCTGTCGGAATTTGAGTGAACCCTTGTTTCGGCAATCGACGTTGAAGAGGCATTTGCCCCCCTTCAAACGAAGGATGAATACTTCCACCGGTTCTGGACTTTTGTCCCTTCGAACCTCGTGACGATTCATGGCCGCCGTGACCACTTCCAGATCCTCTTCCCACGCGCTTTACTTTAAAACGCGCATCTTTTCTACGTTTTAATTGTCCTAAAGTTATCATCTAACAAACTCATATTTTACCATTTGAATAACATGGTTGACCATCCCACGAATGGCAGGTGTATTTTTTAATTTTACCGTTTTATTTATTCTGGTTAACCCTAATCCTTTTAAAGTAGCTCGCTTGCGTTCATTTGTACCAATGGAACTGCGAACCAAAGTCACTTGTAGGTGTTTTTCAGTTTTAACGCTCATATGTTTGTTTTCCTAAAAGCTTTGCATAAGATTCCCTACTTTTAAGCTTCGAAAGCGCATCGAGTGTGGCATGCAATACATTATGAGGATTATTGGTACCAAGACTTTTGGTTAAAATATCTTGAACCCCCATACATTCTAAAACAGCTCTTACCGCAGACCCCGCAATCAACCCTGTCCCGAGAGAAGCAGGCTTGAGCAATACTTTTGCTGAACCAAAAGTTCCTAAAACTTCTTGGGGAATGGTCGTATTCTCAATTGGAAATAATTTTAAACTTTTCTTAGCTTGTTCCTGAGCTTTCTTAATGGCATCTGGAACTTCCTCATCTTTTCCAAGCCCAACGCCCACATTGCCACGTTTATCCCCCAACACCACCAAAGCAGAAAAACTAAACCGTCTTCCTCCTTTGACTACTTTCGCACATCTATTGATCGCTACAATTTTTTCAACAAATTCAGAATCTTTTTTAACTTCGATTGTTGTTTTTTCTATCATATTAAAATTCCAATCCACCTTTTCGGGCACTTTCGGCCAATGCTTTCACTCGACCATGATAACAATAACCTGAAACATCAAATATCACTTTCTTTACATCCGCTTTTAGGGCACGCTCAGCAATCATTGCACCTGTTTTCACGGCAGCTTGTTGGCTGTAGCCTTTCTTTTCTTTTAACGTTGTCGCACTGGCAAGAACACGTCGCTCAATATCATCAATGACTTGCGCATACATGTGCCTTCCGCTTCTAAAAACACACAATCGTGGTCGCTCAGATGTCCCAAAAACGGTTGTTTTTTTTCTAAATCTTCGTTTCTTTCTCAAAACCACTTTTTCGTGAGTTTGTTTCTTTAAAGATTTCATGAACTTGCTGTTGCCCCCGTTTTTCCAACCTTACGTTGGATAATTTCATGTTCATACTTAACACCCGTCCCTTTATAAGGTTCAGGAGGGCGAATCGAACGTAAATCTGCAGCCAAAGACCCTAACAGTTCTTTATCAGGCCCCATTAAGGTAATATTACTTCCATCAATTTTTACCTGAACATTCTTAGGAAGCATAATATCTAAAGGATGCGAAAATCCTAATGACAACTTCAAGGTTTGTCCTTGAACTTGGGCTCGGTACCCAAGACCATTAATTTGAAGCTTCTTCTCAAATCCCCCTGAAACACCTTTCACCATATTTGAAATTAATGTTCTCATAAGACCATGAAGCTCTCTTGCAGCTCGAGTTTCTTTGGTACGTTTTATTTCCAATTCTTTCTCTGAAACAACCACTTCAATTAAAGATGGAATATTTCTGGTAAGGGATTCTTTTGCTCCTTTCACAGTAATCACTCCATCTCGCACTTCAATCTTGACCCCTGAGGGTAAAATAATTTTTTGTTTGCCAATTCTTGACATAATCTTTACCACACCTTACAAATCAATTCTCCGCCAACTTTTTGAGAATACGCTTGTTGATCCGCCAATAATCCCCTTGAAGTAGAAAGGACTGTCAACCCAAAATCCCTACGAATCTTTTTTAGGTCATCCAATGTTGCATATAACCTTCGACCCGGTCGGCTAATTCGTTTTAATCCAGAGAGCACTCTTTGCCGGGGACCAAAAAATTTAAGCCACACCACAATTTGCTTTTTCCCATTTTCTAATGTTTCTTCACGAATATCTTTCAAAAAACCTTCAGATTTTAAAATTTGAACCACTTCCCACTTCATTTTTGAATAGGGAATATTCACCACTTCTTGAAATGCAGTATTGGCATTTCGAATACGCGTTAATAAATCTGAAATTGGATCTGTATGCATGTTTTTTCCTCTACCAGCTAGATTTGATGACCCCTGGAATTAAACCTTCATTGGATAACTTTCGAAAACAGATTCTACACAAATCAAATTTACGAAGATACCCTCTGGGACGCCCACATCGGTTACATCTTGTATATTCTCGAGCCGAAAATTTTGGTTTTTGTTTTTGTTTTACTTTTAAGCAAAGTCTTGTCATAAATCATGCCTTCCTAATGTCTAAAGGGAAACCCCAAATATTCTAGCAATGCCCGCCCTGCCTCATCCGTCTTTGCAGTTGTTGTAATGGAAACACTTAATCCTCTAATCTTATCAATAGAGTCATAATTAATTTCTGGAAAAATAATTTGTTCTTTTATACCCAGACTATAGTTTCCTTGTCCATCAAATGCTTTGGGAGATAGTCCTCTAAAATCACGTACCCTGGGCAAAGCAACATTAATAAGTCGATCAAAAAACTCATACATGCGTTTTTTTCTCAAAGTCACTTTCACGCCAATGGGTTGCCCTTGTCTCAATTTAAAATTTGAAATTGATTTTTTTGCACGTGTAATAACCGCTTTTTGGCCAGTAATCACTGAAAAATCCTCTGCAACACGATCCAATACTTTAGGATTTTGCGTTGCCTCAGATAAACTTGCATTCAAAGTAATACGCTCTAATCTAGGAACTTCTAAGTCGTTTTTTAAATTAAGCTTTGCTTTCAAAACTTGAACCCCTTTTTTTTCAAACTGATCTTTTAACCGAGCCATAAACCTTTAGGACTCCTTTTTTGCCTTACTTATTTTTTTGCCTGCTTCAACCAATGCCACATTCGAAGCATGAATAGGCCTTTCTTGCTCAACAATGCCCCCTTTGGGGTTTGTTTGCGTCGGCTTTGTATGTCGTTTCACCATATTTAATTTCTCAACAATCACTTGTTGGGCACTCGGGATCACACGTGTGATTTTTCCAGTTTTCCCTTTTTCTTTTCCAGAAATAACCCGAACCAGATCATCTTTTTTAACATGTACTCTTTCTCTCATTTTATAAAACCTCTGGCGCCAATGAAACAATCTTCATAAATTGCTTATTTCTCAATTCTCTAGCCACCGGACCAAAAATCCGAGTTCCAATGGGTTCTTTTTGATTATTGATCAACACGGCAGCATTGTCATCAAATCGAATATAGGAACCATCTTTTCGTCCTACAGCTTTACGAGTTCTGACCACAACTGCTTTATGTACCGTTCCCTTTTTTATTTTAGATGTTGGAAGCGCCTCTTTAATGGTAACAACAATGACATCCCCAATACTTCCATAAGTACGATCCGACCCACCCAATACTTTAATACACTGAACCCTTCGAGCCCCTGAGTTATCAGCCACTTCTAACATGGTTCTTAAGCCAATCATTGTGTTTTTTCCTTCAGGACTTCTTTAAGTCGCCATCGTTTTAATTTACTGATAGGACGCGATTCTACAAATAAAATATGATCCCCAACCTTCGCCGTTTTCTTTTCATCATGAACATAATATTTTTTTCGAACATTCATATATTTTTTATAAAGCGGGTGTTGAATTCGTCTTGTCGTAGAAACGACCAATGTCTTAGGATGAGTATTACGAATCACAACCCCAGCTAAATCTCTTCTTTTACCGCGACAATTTTTATTCGGTTCATTTGTCATAACTTCACTCCAAATTTTTCACAAGCCACAGTCTTTACTCGTGCTAAATTTTTTTTTAAAATTTTTATCTTGGGACCAGAATCCAATTGGCCCGTATGTAGTTGGAATTTTAAATTAAAAATTTCTTCTGTGAGATCTTTATTTTTTCTTTTTAATTCTTCAATTTTTAATTCTCTTAAATCAGCTGCCTTCATTTAAAAATCCTCTCGTTCTCTAAACCGCGTCTTTATTGGTAATTTAAATGCTGCTAATCTTAATGCTTCTTTAGCAACATCCGTACTTACACCTTCCATCTCAAATAAAACACGCCCTGGTCGGATAACAGACACCCATTCTTCAACATTTCCTTTTCCTTTACCCATTCTCGTTTCTGCAGGTTTTTTTGTCAGAGGTTTATCGGGAAAAATACGCACCCAAATTTTACCACCTCGTTTAATAAACCGCGTCATCGCAACCCGAGCAGCTTCAATTTGACGGGAAGTCACAAAACCACATTCTAGTGCTTTTAATCCAAATTCTCCAAAATCCAAATTATTACCTCGATAAGCCTTTCCTCTCATTCGGCCTTTTTGCATTTTTCGGTATTTAATTTTTTTAGGACTCAGCACTGGAAAAACTCTCCTTTTCTTTCTTAGCCTGAATAATCATTCCTTTATAAATCCAAACTTTTACACCAATCATGCCATAGGTTGTTAATGCTTCTGCAAAACCATAATCAATATCAGCGCGTAGGGTATGTAAAGGAACGGACCCTTCTAAATAAGATTGTGTCCGCGCAATTTCCGCACCTGCCAGTCGACCGGAACATCGCAATTTAATTCCCTTAGCACCAAATCGAAAAGCAGCTGCAATCGCTTTTTTCATAGCTCGACGATAGGCAATTCTTCTTTGAAGTTGACTCGCAATATTTTCAGCCACCAATTGTGCATCTAATTCTGCTTTCCGTATTTCTAAAATATTCAGTGTCACTTTTTTAGATGTCTTCTTTTGAACCTCAGCCTTCAATTGGTCGATGCCAGCGCCTTTTTTGCCAATAACAATTCCAGGTCTAGCCGTACAAATAGTAAATTTAATTTCATCTGCAACTCGTTCAATGAGAATACGAGCAACCCCTGTGTGTTGAAGCTTTTCTTTAATAAAAGCCCGCAATTTCAAATCTTCATGCAACTGCTCTGAAAAACCACGATGTGCATACCAACGCGAATCCCACGTCTTATTCACACCAAGCCTAAAACCCACAGGATGTGTTTTCTGTCCCACTTACTTTTCCTCCAATTCCACTGTCAAATGACTGGTCTTTTTTCTAATATACGCAGCTGAACCTTTAGCTCGAGGCGTTACTCTATAATGCATCATCCCTGGTCCCACATTAATTTTTTTTACATATAAATTTTCAATATCAATATTTCCCTTTTGATCTGCATTTGAAATAGCAGAATGAAGTGTTTTAGATACCAACTTTGCAGCCTTCTTATGTGTAAATTTTAAAATATTAATGGCATCTTGAACCTTTTTTCCACGCACCAATTCTGCTACCCGCAAAAGTTTTTGAGATCCTATAAATGCATAACTTAATTTTGCTCTACTTTCGCCCATCGTTCATTATCCTTACTAAGGTTTTGCGGCAGATGCCGGTTCTTCTTTCTTAGCCTCTGTATGTCCATGAAATTGTCGCGTGGGAACAAACTCACCTAATTTATGCCCCACCATATTCTCTGTCACATAAACAGGAGCAAACTTTCTGCCATTATGGACCAAAAATGTCAAACCCACCATATCCGGAATAATAGTAGATCGCCTAGACCATGTTTTAATGGGGGTTTTATCCCCTTTTTCTTGTTTCAACTGAACACTTTTTAATAAAAACTCATCTATAAATGGCCCTTTTTTAACTGATCTGCCCAAAATTCCTCCTTCCTATGTACCTTTAATTTTTTTCTTTCGTCTCATGACAATATATTTATCTGTTCTTTTATTATTCCGGGTTTTAAATCCCTTGGTGCTCCATCCCCAAGGAGAACTCGGGTGATTCCCCCCCTTTGATTTTCCTTGCCCACCACCATGAGGATGATCAACAGGATTCATAGCAACCCCTCGAACCGTAGGACGTATGCCCATCCATCTTTTTCTACCTGCTTTCCCAACGGTTATATTTTCATGATCTAAATTTCCCACCTGACCAATCGTTGCCATACAATCTGAGAGTATTTTTCGCACTTCTCCAGAAGGCAAACGCACTTGAACATAATCATCTTCTTTGGCAATCAATTGCCCTGCAGATCCAGCGGATCGAATAATCTGCCCACCATATCCTTTTTTCAATTCAACATTATGAATCAATGTCCCTAAAGGAATTTTTTTAAGTGGTAAACTGTTTCCAGGCGCAATATCTGCATTCTGAGATGCAACCACACCATCTCCAAGCTGCAATTTTTCAGGCGCTAAAATATATTTTTTTTCCCCATCTTGGTATTGAATGAGAGCAATTCGAGCAGACCTATTCGGATCATACTCTAAAGCAATAACCTTTCCAGGAATTTCAGTTTTATCTCGCTTAAAATCAATGATACGATAAAAACGTTTATGGCCGCCGCCTTTATGCCGAGTTGTAATTCGCCCCTGAGCATTTCGACCTGCTGTTTTTCGAAGCGCAACGAGAAGTTTTTTCTCAGGAGATTTTTTTGTTAATCCCGCCGTAGAAACCACCGTCTGATAGCGCCGCGTTGAAGTAAATGGATTATAAGATTTAATCGACATCGTTTATACTCCCTGGAAAAGCTCGATTTTTTCTCCTGCTTTTAAAGTCACATATGCTTTTTTCCAGTTGGACATTTTAAATGTTTTCCAGCGAAATGTTTTTGTTTTCCCTCTCACTTGAATGGTACGTACTTTTTCCACCTTTACTTTAAAAAGCTTTTCAATTGCCTTCTTAATTTGTGGACGACCTGCTTGTGAGGACACTTCAAATGCATATTGATTTTGCTCAGCCATCAGCTTCGTATTTTTTTCCGTCACCAAAGGACGTTTGACAATGCTATAAAGATCGTAAGTACTCATGATAATAACCGATTCTGTATCTCCATCATGGCTTTTTCCGTTGCAACGATATTTTGATATTTCAATAGATCTACCATGTTAATGCCGTGTGGATGCAAATATTTAAAATTTCTTAAATTTCGAACCGACTTCATCAAATTCATATTGTCACCATCAATAATAAGCCCTTTTTCTAATGAAAAACGCCCTAATACCTTTATTACGTTTTTTGTTTTTATTTCTGAAAACTGTAAATCTTTAATAATAAATAATTTATTCTCTTTACATAATCTACTAAATGCCGTCTTTAAGGCCTCTTTTAAAACCTTCTTAGGAAGTTTATAAGCATAACTTCTGGGCTTTGGACCAAAAGTCGTTCCGCCTCCTACCAATAACGGTGAACGAGTAGATCCTTGGCGTGCACGTCCAGTGCCTTTTTGTCGGTAGGGCTTGATCCCTCCCCCTCTCACTTCCGCTCTTGTTTTTGTTGAAGCCGTACCTTGTCGTTGATTGGCTTGTTGAGCAACCACCGTTTCATAAATCAAATGCGACTTAAACGGAACACTAAAAACTTCATCAGAAAGTTTAAGTTCTCCTAGTTTCTTTTTCATCTGATCATAAAGCGTCACGGTTGGCATAATTTATCCTCGATTGCTTTTCCTAATTTCCAATAATCCATGGGTGGGTCCAGGTAGCGACCCTTTCAGAACCAGCATATTTTCGGTTGGCATCACATCCAAACAAACAACGTTTAATACCATACAAGGTTCATTTCCATATCTTCCTGGCATATGTTTTCCTTTAAAAACTTTTTTAGGAAATGTTCTGTTTCCAATTGAACCAATTCGTCGATGAAAACGCGAACCATGTGCTGCTGGGCCTCCCTGAAAGCTCCACCGTTTAACAACACCTGAAAAACCATGCCCTTTGGTTGTTCCCCTAACATCCACAGTATCCCCTGGTTTTAAAAAATCGAGCGGTACGGGTTTACCCAATTCATATTTTTCTAAATCAGATACTTTAAATTCACGCAACCACTGTGTCGGTTTTACATTTGCCTTTTCAAAATGTTTTTTCAAGGCTCTGGATACCTTGTGAGGAGATTTATCTCCAACACCTAATTGAACTGCATAATATTTACTTTTTTCCAGTTGTTTCTTTTGAACCACCACACAGTTTTGGACATTCACAAGGGTCACCGGAATTTTTTCTCCACTCGGAGAAAACAACTGACTCATTCCTATTTTAATTCCTAAAATTCCACTCATGGCAGTACCTATAATTTAATCTCCACATTAATCCCAGATGAAAGCTCTAATTTCATGAGCGAATCAATGGTTTGCGGCGTCGGTTCAACAATATCTAACAATCGTTTATGCGTTCTGATTTCAAACTGTTCCCGTGACTTTTTATCAATATGAGGAGAACGCAAAACACAAAATTTATTAATTTCGGTTGGCAAAGGAATAGGACCAATCACTTTTGCACCTGTTTGTCGTGCAGATTCAATGATTTCTCTTACAGACTGATCTAAAAGCTTATGATCAAATGCTTTTAATCGAATCCGTATTTTTTGAGTTTGTAATTCCATTCCCTATATCCTTTCTTATTATTCTACGATATCTGCCACGACCCCTGCGCCCACGGTCCTGCCCCCTTCTCGAATCGCAAACTTTAACCCCTTCTCCATCGCAATGGGTGTAATTAACTCCGCATCCACCGTAAT
>JACQJD010000056.1 GCA_016198185.1 Deltaproteobacteria bacterium | reverse complement strand
TTTATATCTTTTCTAACTTTTTGAGGGGTGGAAGGTCAGCATATTTTATTATTGAATAAAATCAATTATTTAGATAAAAGATTTTGCTTGTGGAGAATAATTTTTTTACAACACAGACTTGCCGTTTTTTAGATTGGATGGTGCAATGGGGGCGTAAAAATTCCCTTTGGCCCTTGCCATTTGGAACGGCCTGTTGTGGGATTGAGTATATGGCTGTTTTGGGGGCTCATTATGATGTTTCTCGTTTTGGGGCAGAGGTGGTTCGTTTTTCGCCACGGCAATCCGATCTTTTGGTGGTGGCTGGAACGATTACAGAGAAAATGGCACCCGTGTTAAAGCGAATTTATGATCAAATGCTCGATCCTAAATGGGTTATTTCGATGGGCGTGTGTGCAAGTTCTGGAGGCTTTTATCGGGCTTATCATGTGCGTCAAGGCATTCATGATACGATTCCAGTAGATGTCTATGTGCCAGGGTGTCCACCGACGCCTGAGGCGGTGATTCAAGGCATTATGAAAGTTCAAGAAAAAATAGCAAAAACAAAAGGAGGCTCTTTATGAACCAAAACGAAACATTTGTCATAACCGAATTGGCGGCAAAAAAAATAAAAGATATTGCAGAAAAGGAAAATAAATCGGGGTATGGGTTGCGTGTGCGAGCGTCGGGTGGGGGATGTTCAGGCCCTCAATTCCAATTGGGATTGGAAGAAAAAGAAGATTCCGGCGACAATATTTTGGATCAGCATGGTCTCAAGATTTTTCTAGATGAAGAGACCTTACAAAGTTTAACAGGTGGATCGTTGGATTGGATTGAAGGTCCACAAGGGGCTGGATTTAAATTAAGCAATCCCAATCATAGCCAGGGCGGATGTGGCAGCGGTGGACATGACCACGGTGACCATGGACATGCGCAGGGTGGCGGCGGATGTGGAAGTGGTGGTTGTGGTTGTAGCAGTGGTGGTGGACATGAGCATGGAGATCACGAACACACTCAAAAGAGCGGCGGATGCGGGAGTGGCGGATGTGGCTGCGGTTAATAAAATGGGCTGTTATTAAGGTGATTCTATAGACTGGTTTTAAAGGTTATCGTAGTTAGGCCACGAACAACCTCTTTGAGGCGGCATTGAATCCGAGCCGAAAAGAGGTTGTTCGTGGCCATTCTTCGAAAAGATTTAGGGTAGAAAAAACATGAAACACGTTATTGCAGTAGGAAGTGGTAAGGGTGGCGTCGGGAAATCGACTGTCGCTGTGAATCTCGCTTTGGCGTTGAAAGCACAAGGCCATTCGGTTGGACTTTTGGATGCCGATATTTATGGCCCATCGATTCCCATCATGCTCGGGTTGCGGGGGCAAAAACCAGATGTTGAAGCCAATGGTCGTGTGACACCTTTAGAAGCCTTTGGAATGAAGACCATGTCGATTGGTTTTATTACGGAAGAATCTCAGGCCGTGATTTGGCGGGGTCCCATGATTCACAAAATGCTCGATGAATTTTTATCGCGTGTTGAGTGGGGTGAGCTCGATTACTTGGTGGTCGATTTACCTCCCGGGACAGGGGATGCACAACTTTCGTTAAGTCAATTGATTCCATTAACAGGCGCTGTTGTGGTTACAACACCACAAGAAGTAGCGCTCTCAGATGTTAGAAGAGCCGTCAGCATGTTAAACAAAGTCAATATTCCGTTATTGGGGGTTGTCGAAAATATGAGTGGTTCTCCTATTTTTGGAGAAGGTGGCGGAAAAAAAGCCGCCGAAGTTTGGAAAGTACCATTCCTAGGCGCGGTTCCCCTCGATGGGAGTATTTGTAAAAGTGGGGATGAAGGAAACCCGATGGTTGTCAAAGAGCCCACGTCTCTGATTGCAAAGTCTTTTTTCAATATTTCAAATCAATTGACGAAAATCTTACCGGAGCGTGAAGCCGTTACGATTGATCAAGTGAGCTGAGGCTTCTTTTTCTTTGTGCAATTCGTTCACGTGAGCAAGTTTCTGTTTGCGCTCGTTTAACTTGAAATAGCCTCTAATAAAATTTCTGCGATATCTCGGGTTTGGACTTCTTTTTCTTGGTTCTTGGCGTTGAGGCCATCTTCAAGCATCGTAATGCAAAAAGGGCAAGCAGTGGCGATGACTTTGGGATCTAACGCTAAGGCTTCTTCAACGCGATTGACATTGATACGGGTTCCACGATGTTCCTCGAGCCACATTCTGCCGCCACCCGCACCACAACAAAATCCTTTGTCTTTATGACGTGGCATTTCAACAAGAACCGTTCCCGGAAGTTCTTGCAGGACAGATCTCGGAGGGCCGTATATTTTATTATACCGTCCCAGATAACAAGGATCATGGTAAACTAATTTTTTTTCTATTTGTTTTGAAATTTTGAGTTTTCCTTCTTGGATCAGTTGTTTTAAAAATTCGGTATGGTGGATGACTTCAAAACGTGCGTCAAAGTCCGGGTATTCATTCCTCAAGGTATTAAAACAATGGGGACAGGTGGTGAGAATTTTTTTGATGTTGTATTTAAACAAAACCTTCTTGTTTTCTTCGATCATTTGTTGGGCCAAATATTCATTCCCCAGTCTTCGGCAAGATTCTCCATTGCATCGTTCTTCAGATCCTAAAATTCCAAAGCTGACTTTGGCTTTTTGAAGGAGTATCGCAAAAGCACGAGCCACTTTTTGGTTGCGTGAATCGAACGAAGCCGCACATCCTACATAATAGAGGTATTCAACATTTGGATTTTGAGAAAGAAGCGGAAGGCTTAACTCTTTTGCCCAATCTCCTCGTGATTGCGGTGAAAACCCCCAAGGGTTCGATGTATTCTCCCAGTTGTTAAATACTTTTTGTGCTTCGGGGTCCATCTTCCCTTGCATTAAAACCAGATTTCGTCTCATGTCGATAATGTGGTCCACATGTTCAATGTAGACAGGACAGGCTTCCACGCAAGCTCCACAAGTCGTACAATCCCAGACAGCCTCTGGAGAGATGACATCTAAAATTAAATCTTTTTTGAGCTCTGGATGGTCGGTGTCTTGGGTATAAATCGCATATCCTTTTTTTTCTGCATGATGTCTTAAGTTTACGATCAGACTTCTGGGTTTGAGAGGTTTTTGAGTGGTGTAGGTAGGACAAAATTCATTACACCGGCCACATTCGGTGCAGGCATACCCATCCAAAATAGCTTTCCAGGGGAGCTCCTCCAGTTTGCCGGCACCGAATGTGGTTTGAGATTCATCGCCCAAATCAATTTTTTTAAGACGCCCTCTGGGTGTTAATCTTGTAAAAAAAACATTGGGTGCGGCTGCAATGATGTGCAAATGTTTTGAAAAAGGGAGGTATATAAAAAACACAATGACGGCCCCTACATGAACCCACCATGAAATTTCAGAAATGACGGTCAGTGCGTTTATCGATAAAGGCAACTGTGCGTAAAACATGGAAAACAAAGTGGAGAAAGGTTTGAGGGTGTCCCAAGGATGTGGATCCAAAAGATCATTGGCACCGTTCATCGAAAGAGAGCTCACCACAATGCATAAAATTAAAGTTAAAATAAAATAAGCATCCCACGCAGAATGGCGACTTAAGACCTCTAGCCGTTTTGGTTTTAAGACCAACCGTCGGAAAAAGAAAAACAAGACAGCGCCTAGCACAAGTACATAAAATAAATCTTGGAAGAAAAGAAGAAGGGCATAAGGGGTGTTTCCGATAAAAGATAAATTAAATCCATCGAAAATGCCTTCAACAAAAAGCTCAAGCGTTCCAACGGAAATGATGATGAATCCCCAAAACACAAAGGCGTGCAATAGTCCGGGCAGAAAATCTTTAAACATCTTATTTTGGCCCAATACGCCGATGGCAAATGTTTTAAGCCTTAAGGGAATTTGGTCAAATCGGTTTTCATATTTTCCCAATTGAAGATAACGGAACAAACGGTAAAAAAAATAAAAACCGACGGAAAACCCCGTTCCTAAAACAGCAATCACAACATAGGATTTAAGCGACATAGAGTTTGAGTTGATCTTGAGGGCGGTTAAAGTCTTCTTTGGGGCCAGGTTTTTGACTTTCTCCAAATTGCCAAATCAAAGCCTGTCGATTTTGAACCGAAAATTCATAATTTGGGGTCATATAAAGACAACTCGTTGGACACACGTCGGTGCAAAGTCCACACCAACAACACAACGTAAAATCAATATCAAATTGAGGCAGATGAAAGCGTCTCGGTTTTTTACCTGAGGTTTCAGATGTAAAATTGACTTCTTCGGTGGGGCCCTTTTTGTTGGCGGTAATGTAAATGCAATCCACCGGACAGGCAATGGCGCACAATTTACAGCCAATACAGTCGTTGATATTGCAAAACAATTGCCCTCGCGTACGAGGTGGAAGTGCGCGTTTGACAAAGGGGTATTGGATGGTGGCTTTTTTTAAAAAAGCCACTTTGGCGGTCAGGAGCATTCCTTTCAAAATGGCATCTAACGATTGATAAAGCTCGTAAAAATAGGTTCTCATTATCGGTCCACTTCACCCAGAACAATATCCAAGCTCCCAATAATCGCAACGACATCTGCAATCATTGCGTCTCGACAAATTTCATCTAAAGCGCTGATAGAGGTGAAACAGGGGGATTTTCCTTTGATACGGTAGGGTGTTAAGGAACCATCGCTTACAATATAAAAGCCGAGTTCTCCTCTCGGATTTTCGGTTTTGGCGTAGGCTTCACCCGCTCTGGGTTGAACGCGGCGTAGGGTGGCGCGATGTGGCCCTGGGGGGATTTGCTTTAAGGACTGTCGAACTATCTTTAAACTTTCTCTCATTTCACGTACCCGAACGATGTATCGATCCCAACAATCGCCGACAGTCCCTTGTTCGCCTCTCCCTACTTGAACGTCAAAGTCCAATTCAGGATAGACCGAATACGGTTCATCCCGACGGAGATCCCATTTTTTCCCAGAACCACGTAAATTCGGTCCCGTGAGTCCATAACTCAGCGCTGTTTCCAAAGGAATAACGCCAACGTTTGCTGTGCGTTGGATAAAAATCGGATTGTAAGAAAGCAGCGTATCTAGTTCAGCTATTTTAGGTTCGAAATAGGTACAAAATTCTGAAATTTTTTCTTCGATTCCCGGGGTTAAGTCCATCCATACGCCCCCAATCCAGAGATAGTTATAGAGGAGCCGGGCGCCAGAAGCCATTTCAAAAATATCCAAAATAAGTTCCCGATCTCTAAAGCACCAAAAAAAGGGAGTAAACGTTCCAATGTCCAAACCATACGTTCCCACGGCCAAGAGGTGGGAAGAAATGCGATTGAGCTCTGCCATGATCACCCGAATGTATTCGGCTCTTTTGGGGACTTCAATGCCGAGCAATTTTTCGACGGTGATCGCATAGGTTTGGTCATTGTTCATAGAGGCAACATAATCCATTCGATCGACAAAAGGCATGACCCCCATGTAATCAATATTTTCAGCATGCTTTTCAAAACAACGATGTAAGTAGCCGATATGGGGAATGGCACGTTTGACAATTTCACCATCGGTCACCAGTTCCACGCGTAACACCCCGTGGGTGGAGGGGTGTTGAGGGCCCATGTTGATGTGTAATTCCTGGGTTTTGAGTTCAGAGGGTTCCATTGGCTACATCCCCACCTTAATACCGTGCCAAGTTTCTTGGGTTTTGTAATCTTTGCGCAGGGGGTAGCCTTCCCAATCTTCAGGGAGTAAAATGCGTTTTAAATCTGGATGATTTCGAAATGAAATTCCAAACATATCAAAAACTTCGCGTTCCAACCAATTGGCCCCTTTCCAAAGATCACACATCGATGGAATTTCAGGATGCTCGCGATCGGATAGTTTTACTTTGAGGATGATTTTGTGTAAATGACGGTAAGAATGCACGTGATACACAACTTCAAAATGGTCTTTCCAATCCACACCACTTACGCAAAGCAAATTGTCAAAATAAAGATGTTGCGAGCTGTGTAAATATTTTAAAATGTCATAAATTTTTGTAGCTGTAACGACGATAAAAGGGTCTGAATGGGAATCTGGCGCTTTGGATTTTATTTCCAAAATATCATTTTTAAATTTAACTTTGAGATCATCCGCAATGGCATCAAACGTCATGGCTAAGTTGTGATTCTTTTGAGAGTCGATTTCAGGACGGAATCTTTTTGAATTTTCTTTTGAAGAAGTAAAATGCCTTCAATCAAGGCTTCTGGTCGTGGAGGACAGCCTGGGACGTACACATCAACGGGAACCACTCGATCAACGCCTTTTAAAACATGGTACCCCTCTTGCCAATAAGGGCCGCCGTGGGTGGCGCAGCTTCCCATGGAAATGACATACCGAGGCTCGCTCATTTGATGGTACAGTCTTTGCAGTCGTTCGGCCATTTTTAAAGTGACGGTGCCTGCAACGATCATGAGATCGGCTTGACGAGGGGTGGCTCTAAAAACGCCAGCGCCAAAACGATCTAAATCGTAACGCGGAGAACCCACGGCCATCATTTCAATGGCACAGCAGGCCAGCCCGAATGTAAATGGCCAAATCGCAGAAGATCTTGCCCAGTTTACAAGTTTATCGACGGTCGTGAGCAATACATTTTCACTGATGATGTCATCCAATTTTTTTTGAGTCTCAGGGGTCAGTTGTAATAATTTTGAAGGCATAAGTTTCTAAATTCGTAGCAATTTCAGTAGCTTAAATCAAGAGATTTGTCGCAGTTTGTGCATTTTTCTTGTCAGCATATTTTTTTTACGATACTGCACGTGCGATGATTCCAAAATATGACATTGTGATTTTAGGGGCGGGGCTCATTGGAAGTTCCATTGCCTATCATTTGAGTCAAGCCGCAAAAAAAGAAAACCATCGTTTTGGGGTAGCGGTTTTAGATGTTGATTTAGAAGGACGGTATTCTGCTTCAGAGTTGAATGCAGGAGGGGCTAGAGCTGAGTGGTGGCAGAGTGTCAACATAGAACTTTCAAAAGCAACGCTTTCTTTTTTAGCAAAAGATCCCGTTCAATTTGGGTTCCGTCAAAAAGGATACCTGTGGTTGTATGATGCCAAAGGGTGGCAAGACTACCTTCTCCATAAAGATCTGTATCGGCGTCATGAGCTTTCCATTGAAGAACTCTCTCCAAAAGAAGTTCAAAGACGAGCCCCTTTTTTAGATCGTCTGCAAGGGGTTTATGCAGCGACGTTTTCTCCAAGCGACGGGTTGTTTAATCCTAATTTATTGAAACAATTTTTTAGATCTGAAGCTAAAAAAGAAAATGTTCAATTTATGGATGGTGCAAGGGTGATTGAAATTGAAACTTCTGCCAAAAATGTAGGGGTTCAGTATCAAGATTTGATGAGCGAGCGGGGGCATCCGAATCCAGATCATGTGTTTCAAATTTTGAGCCAAAAAAATGGGACGTTTCATTATCCCACCAAAAAAATAAATACAGACATGCTCATCAATGCTGCGGGTGTTTGGTCGAGTGCTCTTGCCAGCCTTTATGGTCATGAGGTGGTGTGCTTACCCGTGCGTCGGCAAATTAGTCTTTTTGATTGTCAGGGTTTGGATTTATCTCCCTATGGGATGATCGTAGATACATCGGGGCTTTATGTTCATGCGGAGGGAGACCATATTTTGGGTGGGTTTGCGATCCCCCAAGAACCTGTCGGATTTAATTTTCAGTACGATGGCGATCTTTTTTTTGAAGAGCAGATTTGGCCCAGATTTTATGAGCGTGTGAGTCGAGCACAAGCTTTGAAACATTTAAAAGGCTGGGCCGGGCTTTATTCCGTTACCAAAGACCGAAGTGGCATTTTGGGGCAAGTCAAAGGGGAGCCTCGCATTTACGAAGCCCATTCCTTTACAGGCAGAGGGGCGATGCAGTCCTACGGCGTAGGGCTTGCGGTGAGTGAGCTTGTCTTGAAGGGGAAAGCAATTTGCATGGACATTACGTCTTTACATCCAGATCGCTTTCGCAAGCCTCATGGAAAATTGCTTTACGAAGGCATGCACATTTAATATACTTTTTATATGATTTCAGCGACACAGTTAAGGATTGGAATGATTATTAAAGAAGACCATGAACTCTTTAAGGTTCTGACGGTCCATCATGCAACGCCTGGAAACAAACGCGGGTTTGTACAAGTCAAGATTCGAAATCTCAAATCTGGCATTCAAAAAGAAAAAAGATATGGTTCTACCGAACGTGTTGAAAAGGCATCTTTAGAACATCGGCCGATGGAATATTTATATGATGATGGATCTGAGTATCATTTTATGGATACACAGTCGCATGAACAAATTTCATTTTCACATGAGCATGTGGGGGGCTTGAATTTGTTTTTGAGCCCAAATCAAATGGTGGATGTTGTGTTTTATGAAGGAAAACCCATGGGGGTCGAGTTGCCATCTTCTGTCGAGTTACGGGTGACCCAGACGGTGCCAGGTCTCAAAACGGCAACGGTGACGAGTTCCAATAAACCAGCAACGCTCGAAACAGGGCTTCAAGTGCAAGTGCCACAATTTATTAAAGAAGGGGATACCGTTCGTGTTGATACCGCTACGCAAGAATATATTGAGCGGGTGAAAAAGTAGTTTTTGATAAGGTGTAAACGGGTTTTTACTAAAATTTTGTCAATGTAGTCTCAGCAGACCGGGCGCTGAATGTCATATCGTTCATTCGATTTGTGTTGTTCCTGTGGGCATGAGTTTACGGCGAGACTCTGGGATGCCATCAATGTGACCGAACAAAAAACATTAAAATCCAGACTGCTCAGTGGCGAGATCAACCTGATTCAATGTAAAAAGTGTGGGAAAAAGTCTTACATTGAAAAAGAGTTGCTCTATCACGATATGAATCAAAAGCTGTGGATTCAAATGTTTCCCCAAAGTGAACGTTCTCGATGGCACAGCCTGGAAGAGGAAAATCTTAAAAAAATTAAAAAGAGTATTAAATTTCAAAAATATCAATTTAGGCTTACGTTCGGTCGGGAAGAGTTGATTGAAAAAGTACGTATTTTTGAATCATGCCTAGATGACCGAATTATTGAACTTTTAAAATTGCGGGTGATGGAAGAAGATGAACAATTGAAATCCGCCAGTGACTTAAGAATTTTATTCAGTCGTTATGTGCCGGAAGATGCTGAAATTCAACTTCATGTTCTGAGTATTGAAAAAAATCTTTCCCAGACAGTTGTGATTTCATTTGATCATTATCAAGAAATTGAAGAGATGGAAGAGCATTTAAAAGAAAATGAAAAAAACCAAAGCAGCGAAATTTGTCAGGGGATGTATATCAATATCGAAAAAACCCGCGTTCTTCATTAACGCTTTGTCAACGTCCTGCTAAATTTGCGATTTGAGAATCCAATAAAAAAGTAGGGACAGCACGGATCCTGCGATCAAACACAGTACATAAACCCAAACCGCTTTCCATTTGATGGACATCATTGTATGTATCCAACAGAAAATTTATTTTTTTTCAATTTCTTTTTAACGTTTGTTGTAATGGCAAATTCAGTTGGGTCACTGCCGGCGGCATTGCATTTCTAGCAGGCTGTTGAAAATGTCGTCAGCCCCCTGTGGTATCTTGCCAGGCGGCATTGCATTTCTAGCAGGCTGTTGAAAAAGGCCCATCTACGTCGTTGCCTTCGTCGTGTCTCCTTCGACGTACCGCTCGAGTACGCCTCAGTCGCCCCTCCTCGGG
>JACQJD010000058.1 GCA_016198185.1 Deltaproteobacteria bacterium | reverse complement strand
TTCCATTCCCTATATCCTTTCTTATTATTCTACGATATCTGCCACGACCCCTGCGCCCACGGTCCTGCCCCCTTCTCGAATCGCAAACTTTAACCCCTTCTCCATCGCAATGGGTGTAATTAACTCCGCATCCACCGTAATTCGATCCCCAGGCATTATCATCTCTGTCCCTTGCGGCAACTTCACTTCCCCTGTCACATCTGTCGTCCTAAAATAAAACTGCGGCCGGTACCCAGTAAAAAACGGTGTGTGCCTCCCTCCTTCTTCCTTCGTCAATACATATATCTCCGCCTTAAACTTCTTGTGCGGCTTAATCGTTCCGGGCTTGGCCAATACTTGCCCTCGCTCTATCCCTTCCTTCTCTATCCCTCTCAATAACGCTCCCACATTATCTCCTGCTCGCGCCTCATCCAAAAGCTTCCGAAACATCTCTAACTGCGTCGCTACTGTCTTTTGCGTCGCCTTAATCCCTACTATCTCTACTTCCTCTCCAGGCTTTACCACCCCTCTCTCCACTCTCCCTGTCGCTACCGTACCTCTCCCACTAATACTAAATACATCTTCCACCGACATTAAAAATGGCTTATCTATCTCTCTCTTGGGCTCTGGCACATACTCATCCACCGCTGCCATCAACTTCTCTATCGCTTGCGCTCCCAATTCCCCTTTGTCCCCTTCCAACGCCTTTAAAGCAGATCCCTTGATCACAGGAACATGATCCCCATCAAACTCATACTTCTTCAGCAAATCCCTCACTTCCATCTCCACCAAATCCAATAACTCCTTATCATCCACCATATCTACCTTGTTCAAAAATACGACGATCTTCGGCACCCCTACTTGCCTTGCTAACAATATATGCTCTCTCGTCTGCGGCATTGGACCATCCGCTGCACTCACCACCAAAATCGCCCCATCCATCTGCGCCGCTCCCGTTATCATGTTCTTCACATAATCGGCGTGCCCAGGACAATCCACATGCGCATAATGTCTCTTCTCCGTCTCATACTCTACATGCGATACCGCTATCGTTATCCCTCTCTCCTTCTCCTCCGGCGCCTTGTCTATATTCTCAAACGCTAAAAACTCTGCCAACCCCTTCGCAGATAATACCTTCGTAATCGCTGCCGTTAACGTCGTCTTCCCATGATCTACATGCCCTATCGTCCCTATATTTAAATGCGGCTTCTTCCTCTCAAACTTCCCCTTACTCATCTTATCTCTCCCTCCTTGTTATGGATTATTTTTTACTCTTTTCAATAATTTCTTGTGCCATACTTGTCGGAACCGGTGCATAATGCAAGGGTTCCATGGTGTATGTGGCCCTTCCTTGCGTCATAGATCTTAAATCTGTCGCATAACCAAACATTTGCGCTAAAGGAACTTTTGAACGAATAATTTTTGAATTCCCTCTTTGTTCCATCGTTTCAATTTGTCCCCTTCTAGAATTAATATCTCCAATGACATCTCCCATAAATTCCTCAGGCGTAACAACTTCCATTTTCATAATAGGTTCCAATAAAACTGGCTTTGCCTTTTTAACAGCACCTTTGAATCCAAGAGAAGCAGCAATTTTAAATGCAATTTCAGATGAATCAACTTCATGAAAAGATCCATCATACAAAGTCACACGAATATCTACCACAGGATATCCCGCTAAAACGCCATTTTCGCAAGCCTCTTGAATCCCCTTATTAACGGCAGGAATGTACTCTCTTGGAACAACCCCTCCTTTAATACCATCCACAAATTCATACCCTTTCCCTTGTTCCTGAGGTTCAACCTTGAGCCACACATGTCCATATTGCCCTCTCCCACCGGTTTGACGAATGAATTTTCCCTCAGCCTCTGCACGGGATTGAATGGTTTCCCGATAAGCTACTTGTGGTTTTCCTACATTTGCTTCTACTTTAAATTCTCTCATAATACGATCAACAATAATTTCCAAATGGAGTTCACCCATTCCAGAAATAATGGTCTGTCCCGTTTCCGTATCCGTGTGAACTCTAAAAGAAGGATCCTCATTCACCATTTTTTGAAGGGAAAGACCCAATTTTTCTTGATCGGCTTTCGTCTTTGGTTCAATCGCTACAGAAATAACAGGTTCTGGAAAATGCATGGATTCAAGAACAACGGGTTTTTCTTCATCACATAACGTATCACCGGTTGTTGTGTATTTTAATCCCACAGCCGCCCCAATATCCCCTGCTTTTATTTCTTTAATTTCTTCTCTTTTATTCGCATGCATTTTTACAATTCGACCAATGCGTTCTCTTTTATCTTTGACGGAATTATAAACATACGAACCCGAAGATAATTCACCAGAATAAACACGGAAAAATGTTAACTGCCCTACAAATGGATCCGTTGCAATTTTAAAAGCCAACGCTGAAAAAGGTGCATCAAACTTTGTTTCACGGAAAATTTCTTCACCTTTTTTCCCGGGTGTCGTTCCATGGACCGGAGGAATGTCTAATGGCGATGGAAGATAATCACAAACAGCATCCAACATAGGTTGAATACATTTATTTTTAAATGCAGATCCACATAAAACAGGCACCAACTTTAAATGAATGGTCCCTTTTCGAAGCGCTGATTTTAAATCTAACTCTGAAACTTCTTTTCCTTCCAAATATTTTTCTACAAGAGCTTCATCTTCTTCAGCAACTGATTCAACCAAGACATCTCTGGCGGCCTTTGCTTTGCTCTTGAGATTTTCTGGAATTTCTTGAACTTCAAATTTTGCACCCAGTTCTTCCCCAGACCATACCAACGCCTTCATCCGTACCAAATCGACAATTCCCTCAAAGGCTTCTTCTTTTCCTAATGGAATACATATCGGAACCGCTTTCGCATTTAAACGCTCTCTCATTTGTTGAATAACCAGATCAAAATCTGATCCAACTCGATCCATTTTATTTACAAATGCAATTCGGGGCACTTTATAACGATCCGCCTGACGCCATACGGTTTCAGATTGAGGCTCCACTCCCCCAACCGCACAAAACACACACACCACACCATCTAACACTCTTAAAGAACGCTCGACTTCAATGGTGAAATCAACGTGTCCTGGCGTATCAATAATATTAATGGTACTTTCTCCCCATTTACACGTTGTTGCAGCTGATGTAATGGTAATCCCTCTTTCTTGCTCTTGCTCCATCCAATCCATCGTAGCTGTCCCTTCATGAACTTCGCCAATTTTATGTGTTTTACCTGTATAAAAAAGAATTCGTTCTGTGGTTGTGGTTTTTCCAGCATCAATGTGGGCAGCAATACCAATATTTCTGATTTTTTTTAATCCTTCTTCGGTTGACATAAATTTTTACCATCGATAATGAGCAAATGCTTTATTGGCCTCCGCCATTCGATGCACATCTTCGCGTTTGCGAATCGCACCACCTGATCCATTGTAGGCATCCCACACTTCCTCAGCTAATTTTTCTTGCATCGAATGTGCATTCCGTTCACGTGCATTTACAATAATCCAACGAATGGCTAAGGATGTTCTTCTTTCCGGCCTTACTTCCATAGGCACTTGATAAGTCGCCCCCCCCACTCGCCTGGATCGCACTTCAACAATCGGCTTCACGTTTTCCACGGCTCTTTTAAAAATCTCTAAAACATCTTTTCCAGCGTTTTTCTTTTTTAATTCATCCAATGCTGCATAAAAAATATTTTCTGCCACACTTTTCTTACCTTGTTGCATCAAACGATTGATAAATCGCCCTACCATATAATCTTGAAAAAGTGCATCAGCACAAATTTCTCTTTTTACTGATTTTTTTCTTCTTCCCATGTGTTCGTCTCTTTTATTTAGGCCTCTTTGCGCCATATCTTGACCTGGCTTGCTTACGATTTTCTACACCTGTTGCATCTAATGTCCCTCGAATAATATGATATCTTACCCCTGGCAAATCTTTCACTCTTCCACCACGAATCAGCACAACGGAGTGCTCTTGCAATCCATGTCCGATCCCAGGAATATACGCTGTAATCTCATGTCCATTTGTTAATCTTACGCGAGCAATTTTTCGCAAGGCCGAATTTGGCTTTTTAGGTGTTTGTGTTTTAACATAAATACACACACCTCTCTTTGCCGGACTCGCCTTCAACGCCGGTGATTTCGTTTTTCGTTTTACTTTTTGTCGTCCTTGTCGAACCAACTGATTAATGGTTGGCATTTTTTATCCTTTCCCTTAAAAAGCGTTAGAATCTAACAAATTCTTTACCAGATAATCAAGCCGTTTTTTGCTCAACAGATAATTGAGATTGAATTTCTTCTTCTTCAATGGGTTGCTTGCCAAACTGTGTTTTTGGCATTTCAATATTGATGAGCCTTCTACGATAAACCTGCAACCCTGTCCCAGCAGGAATCAATCGTCCCATAATAATATTTTCTTTAAGTCCAGTGAGCACATCTGTTTTTCCAGAAATAGCCGCTTGCGTTAACACTTTGGTTGTTTCTTGAAATGAAGCAGCCGAAATAAATGACTCTGTACTTAAGGAAGCTTTCGTTATGCCCAAGAGCATCGGTTCAGCTGTAGCAGGCTTTCCACCCTTTTTCTTAACTTCCGCATTCGCAGCTTTCAATAAATACTTTTCAACTTGTTCTCCAACTAAATAAGAAGTATCCCCTGGATTAATAATTTTAACACGCTTGAGCATTTGAGAAACAATTACTTCAATATGCTTGTCATGAATTTTTACACCCTGTAATCGATAAACTTCTTGTATTTCATCCACCAAATACCTTGCTAAAGCTTTATCCCCTAAAATCTTTAAAATATCATGAGGGTTAGAAGCACCATCCATTAAAGGCTCACCAGCTCGAACGAAATCTCCTTCATGAACCGAAACATGTTTTCCCTTAGGAATTAAATATTCGCGAACATCCCCCACTTCAGGCGTAATCAAAACCCGTCTTTTCCCTTTAACATCTTCACCAAAGGAGACAATCCCATCAATTTCACTAACAACAGCAACATCTTTGGGTTTTCGAGCTTCAAAAAGCTCAGCAACACGAGGCAGCCCCCCAGTAATATCTTTTGTTTTTGTTGTTTCTCTAGGAATCTTTGCTAATACATCCCCTGCAAGAACATTTTCTCCATCAACTCCGATAATAATGGCCCCCATGGGTAACATATATCTTGCTGGCATTTTTTCTCTAACCGTTAATGTATTACCTGCTTTATCTTTAATAGAAATTCTGGGGCGTGCATCTGGATCTTTGGATTCGGTTACTACTTTATGAGAAAGTCCCGTCACTTCATCTAATTGCTCGCGAACGGTTACTCCCTCCATTAAATCTCCAAACTTAACCGTACCACTCACTTCTGTTAAGATCGGCATTGCGAAGGGATCCCATTCTGCCAGCAATTGCCCTTCTTGAACTTTTTCACCATCTTTAACTTTAAGGGTTGCACCATAAATAAGTGCATATCGTTCTCGTTCTCTTCCAGTTTCGTCCAAGATAGAAATAGCCCCGTTGCGATTCATGACAGTTAGTTTTTTCTCTTTGCTAACCACCGTATGAAGATTGACAAACTTAACAATTCCCTTATGCCGTGTGGTCAACGTACTTTGTTCCACCCGACGAGTTGCTGTTCCCCCAATGTGAAAGGTTCTCATCGTAAGCTGCGTTCCAGGTTCTCCAATAGATTGAGCTGCAATAATCCCTACCGCTTCTCCAATATTCACTTTTCGACCCCGAGCTAAATCTCGGCCATAACACAAAATACATACCCCTTGCGGATCTTCACATGTAATGGCTGAACGAATTTTTACTTTTTCAATTGCTGCTTGCTCAATTTTTTCTACCTTTTCTTCATCTATTTCTACATTTGCTTTTACAATGACTTCCTCTGTAAAAATATCTTTGATGTCCTCCAATGCGACACGGCCTAAAATGCGCTCTCCCAGAGTCTCAATAATTTCTCCACTCTCTACCAGCGCAGAAACTTCTAACCCTTCAAGCGTTCCACAATCTTCTTGATTCACCGTTGCATCTTGAGCAACATCGACCAAACGTCTTGTTAAATATCCGGAATTGGCCGTTTTTAAAGCTGTATCTGCTAATCCTTTTCTGGCTCCGTGCGTTGAAATAAAATATTGAAGCACATTTAAACCTTCCCGAAAATTTGCCGTAATGGGCGTTTCAATAATTTCTCCAGATGGCTTTGCCATTAGCCCTCGCATTCCAGCCAGTTGTCGAATTTGAGCGGCAGATCCTCTGGCACCGGAATCAGCCATCATAAAAATTGAGTTGAAACTCACATCGGTAGCGTCTTTTCCGGTTTTAGAATCAATCAGTGTCTGCGTAGAAAGATGCGACATCATTTCTTCTGCAACTGCTTCTGTACAACTTGCCCAAGTATCAATGACTTTATTATAACGCTCGCCATCTGTAATCAATCCTTCTGTATATTGAGATTGAATATCTTGAACTTCTTTCAACGAACGATCCAAAAGCTCCTGTTTCTTTTCGGGAATTCGCATATCATCAATACAAATAGACATCCCAGAGCTGGTTGCAAAACCAAACCCCAAGGTTCTAAGACGATCTGCCAAAAGAACCGTTTCTTTAGGACCTGCAAATCGATAAGCAACTTCAATAAGATCGGCCACTGTTTTTTTATTTAAAACATGATTATAAGAATTAAATGGAATCGTGGAAGGTACAACTTCTCGAACCAAAATTCTTCCCGTTGTTGTTTCGACTAATTTCCCGTCCAAACGAACTTTAATGATCGCATGCAAATCGATAACACCCGCATTATATGCATAAATAACTTCATCTGGGTTTGAAAAAGTATATCCTTCACCTCGCGCAAATTTTTTGGTTCGCGTCATATAATATAAACCTAGAACAATATCCTGCGTAGGAACAATGATGGGCTTTCCACTGGCGCTGTTTAAAATATTGTTGGTAGACATCATCAACACACGTGCTTCTAATTGTGCTTCAATAGAAAGTGGAATGTGGACAGCCATTTGATCACCGTCAAAATCAGCATTAAAGGCCACACAAACGAGCGGATGTAATTGAATAGCCTTACCCTCAATTAAAATAGGTTCAAAAGCTTGCATCCCCAATCTGTGTAAAGTCGGCGCTCTATTTAACAATACTGGATGCTCTCTTGTAACTTCCTCGAGAACATCCCAAACTGCTTCCTGTTCATCATCTACCATTTTCTTAGCTGCTTTAATGGTGGTTGCATATCCTTTTTCTTCCAACTTAGCGTAAATAAAAGGTTTAAAAAGCTCTAAAGCCATCTGCTTTGGCAATCCACACTGATGTAGTTTTAAATTTGGGCCAACAACAATGACCGAACGTCCAGAATAATCTACTCGTTTCCCCAGTAAATTTTGACGGAATCGTCCTTGTTTTCCTTTCAACATATCACTTAAAGAACGCAAAGGACGCTTATTCGGACCTGTAAACGTTTTTCCTCTTCTCCCATTGTCGAGTAATGCATCTACCGCTTCTTGTAACATGCGCTTTTCATTCCGAATAATAATTTCAGGAGCGTTGAGCTCTTGTAATCTTTTGAGTCGATTGTTTCGATTGATAACCCGCCGATATAAGTCATTTAAATCAGAAGTGGCAAACCGTCCCCCATCCAAAGGAACCAAAGGACGTAGATCGGGTGGGATGACAGGAACTACTTCTAACATCATCCATTCGGGGCGATTTTTAGAATCCCTTAAATCTTCTGCAACTTTAAGACGTTTCGTTAATTTTTTAATCGCAGCATCCCCTTTGGCTTGAGAAATTCCTTTGCGAAGCTCTTTCGCCAACTCATCCACATTAATCTTTTTTAATAAGGTTAAAATTGCTTCACCACCCATAGAGGCCGAAAAATCAGACCCATATTCTTTGAGGGCTTTATAATACTGATCTTCTGTTAGAACATCTGCTTGGGTTAAAGGCGTCTTTCCAGGATCCGTAACAATATAGGACTCACAATATAAAACCTTTTCCAAATCTTTTAAGGCCAAATCTAGTAACGTTCCAATCCGACTTGGTAAAGATCGTAAAAACCAAATATGCGCAACAGGGCTTGCCAATTCAATATGCCCCAATCTTTCACGTCTTACTTTAGATTGAATCACTTCCACACCGCATTTTTCACAAACAACACCACGGTGTTTCATTCGTTTATACTTGCCGCAATTACATTCATAATCTTTTACAGGACCGAAAATACGAGCACAAAATAACCCGTCTCTTTCCGGCCTAAACGTTCGATAATTGATGGTTTCTGGTTTTTTTACTTCGCCATGCGACCAACTTCTAATCATTTCAGGAGAAGCTAAAGAAATGCGAACAGATCGAATGCTACTTGGATCTTTTGGCTTTTCAAAAAAATTCAACAAGTCTCTCATAATCTCTTATCCCCCTCGTCTTACACTTTTGAGTCTTCAATGAGCTCAACATTCAGAGCCAAACTTTGTAATTCCTTGGTCAATACATTAAAGGATTCCGGAACTCCTGGTTCCAAAATATTTTCCCCCTTAATAATTGCTTCATAAATACGTGTACGACCAGCCACATCATCTGACTTTACAGTTAAAAATTCTTGAAGTGCATACGCAGCACCATAAGATTCCATGGCCCACACTTCCATTTCTCCTAACCTTTGTCCCCCAAATTGAGCTTTCCCACCTAAAGGTTGCTGAGTAACCAAAGAATAAGGCCCAATCGAGCGCGCATGAATCTTATCTTCAACCAAATGATGCAGTTTCATCACATACATCATCCCAACGGTTACATCGCTATCAAATGCCTCTCCGCTTTTTCCATCAAATAAGGTGATTTGTCCTCTTTCGGGAAGATCTGCTAATTTCAAATAGCCTTTAATTTCCTCTTCAGAAGGCCTTTGAAAAACAGGACAATCGAAGTGAACGCCGAGTTTTAATTTTGAAACAATACGCTTTAATTCTGCATCAGATGCAGAATCCAGAAAATCTTGAACATCGGGAGCTGTATAAATAGATTTTAAATAACCCCTGATATTTTTCTCACTCCATTGATCTAAAGCACGTTGGATTTTTTCTCCCAAACCATGAGCCGCCCATCCTAAGTGTGTTTCTAGGATTTGTCCCACATTCATTCGGGACGGAACACCCAAAGGATTTAATACAACATCAACCACCCTACCATCGGGTAAATAAGGCATGTCTTCCTCTGGTAAAATTTGAGAGACAACCCCTTTATTTCCATGTCGTCCCGCCATTTTATCGCCGACGGAAAGCTTCCTTTTCATCGAAACAAACACTTTAACCAATTTGATAACACCAGGTGGCAGTTCATCTCCTTTTTTAAGCTTGTCAATTTTTTCTTCAAAGACAGCATGAACCAAAGATAACTGATGATCCACAGAACTTGTAATTGAACGAATCTTTTCTTCGACAGATTTATCTAAAGGAATATGCTTTAAAAGAGAATAAGATAACACCTCGTAAATTTCCGCTGTAATTTCATCCCCCTTAGATAAAACTTTCTCTTTCCCCTTTTCATCAAGTAGTTTTCCAGTGGTCTTTTCACCCACAATAAGTTTTTTAAGCTTCGACTTAGCCGTTGATTCTATAATCTCACATTCGGATCTTTCATCTCGTTTAAGTTTGTCTATTTCTTCTTCTAAAATATTTTTTGCGCGCTCATCCTTTTCTGCCCCTTCTCTGGAGAATATTTGCGCCCCAATAATAGTTCCAAAAATTCCTGGCGGAACACGAAGACTGGTATCTTTCACATTACCCGCCTTTTCACCAAAAATAGCTCTTAGTAATTTTTCTTCTGGAGAAAGTTGCGTTTCCCCTTTTGGAGTTACTTTCCCTACCAAAATATCCCCAGGTTTTACTTCTGCACCAATCCTAACAATTCCGGAGCTATCCAAATCTTTAAGTGCATTTTCACTCATATTCGGAATATCTCTGGTAATTTCCTCCTTACCAAGCTTGGTATCTCGCGCAACGCATTCAAATTCTTCAATGTGAATAGAAGTGAAGGTGTCTTCTTTAATAAGTCTTTCACTGATCAAAATAGAATCTTCGAAATTGAATCCCCCCCAAGACATAAAAGCAACTAAGACATTTTGCCCCAGAGCAAGCTCGCCCAATTCCGTTGCTGGACCATCTGCAATCACGTCGCCCTTAAAAACCGAATCTCCCTTTTGAACAATGGGTTTTTGATTAATACAAGTATTTTGATTCGATCGACGAAACTTCACCAAATTATAGATATCTACTTCAGAATGAGATTCCGTTTTCCCTTTGGTTCGAACAACGATTCTCTGGGCATCCACACTTTCAACCACACCATCATTTTTAGCAACAACGGTCACACCTGAATCTCGTGCAACAATTTGCTCCATCCCCGTACCCACCAAAGGAGACTGGGTCTTCAAAAGAGGCACCGCTTGCCTTTGCATATTAGATCCCATTAAAGCTCTATTCGCATCATCATTCTCCAAAAAAGGAATTAAAGAAGCGGCCACACTGACCAATTGACTTGGAGAAACATCCATCATTGAAATTTCGGATGTTTCTTTCATAACAGGTTCTCCACCAAATCGCGCTGAAACAAAATCATTGACAAGTTTTCCATCTTTAGAAAGACGCGCATTGGCTTGTGCAATTGCAAACTTTTCCTCCCCCAACGCCGTTAGATACTCAACATCATCTGTTACCTTTCCATTGACAATTTTACGATAAGGCGTTTCGATAAATCCGAATTCATTGACTCGCGCATAACTACTCAAAGAAGAAATGAGCCCAATATTCGGACCTTCAGGTGTTTCAATAGGACAAATGCGCCCATAGTGCGTTGCATGAACATCTCGCACTTCAAATCCAGCACGTTCTCTGGTCAATCCCCCAGGTCCTAACGCCGATAAACGCCGTTTGTGTGTCACTTCTGAAAGAGGATTGGTTTGATCCATAAATTGCGAAAGCTGTGAACTGGCAAAAAATTCTTTAATGGCCGAACTAACCGGTTTCGTATTTACCAAGTCATGAGGCATCAATGTTTCAACATCATGTAAAGACATGCGCTCTCGAATGGCTCTTTCCATACGAACCAATCCCACACGAAACTGATTTTCCACCAATTCTCCCACAGGACGAATACGTCGGTTTCCCAAATGATCAATATCATCAATCATGCCGCGACCATTACGAAGCTCAATGAGATGTTTTACAGTCGATAAAATATCTTCCTTAGTTAAAATACAGGTATCTAAAGACACGCTGAGATCAAACTTATGATTGATTTTAAGTCTACCCACCTTTGAAAGATCATAACGATCTGCATTAAAAAATAAATTTTGAAAATACGTAGTAGCAGTTTCCAACGTTGGCGGTTCGCCAGGACGCATTTTTTTGTAGATTTCTAAGATTGCTTCATCGGTACTGGAAATTTTATCCAGAATCAACGTGTCCCTTAGATAGGCCCCAACATTCATACCGTCTATGGCTAAAACTTTAACTTCGTCAATTTCAAACTTCTTAAGATTCTTTATTTTTTCTTGAGTTAACTGTTCATTACATTCTAATAAAACCTCTCCTGTTTTTGGATCAACAATGTCAGAGTAAGATATTTTCGTTAAAACTTCTTCTTGAGATATTGGAATCTGCTTAATCTTTGCTTTCTTCAATTGATCAATCAATGCAGATGTAAATTTCCTGTTCTTCTTAACCAGAATTTCTCCTGTTTTAGGATGTTTAACATCGTGATCTGAACGTAAACCTAAAATCAAATCCCACTCTAAGCTCTTTGAAAATTTGCCATCTTCAAAATAAATGGTTTCTGGTTGATAAAAATAATGAAGGAGTTCTTCGGTCGAATATCCCATTGCCCGCAATAAAACAGTTGCTGGAATTTTTCGACGGCGATCAATACGTGCGTACAAAAGATCTTTATGATCAAATTCAAAATCTAGCCAAGAGCCTCGATTTGGAATTACACGTGCCGAATACAACAGTTTTCCACTAGAATGCGTTTTCCCTCCATCATGACTAAAGAAAACACCTGGAGATCGATGCAATTGACTTACAACAACTCGCTCCGTTCCATTGACAATAAAAGATCCCGTTGAAGTCATGAGAGGCAATTCCCCTAAATAAATTTCTTGCTCTTTTACATCACGAATGGTTCTGGTATTGGTTTCTTCATTCACATCCCAAACCACCAACCGAACGGTAATTTTAAGAGGTGCCGCATAAGTCATGCCACGATCACGACACTCATCCACGTCATATTTTGGCTTATCAAGATGATACCGAACAAATTCCAGCGAAGAGGTTCTATCCATATCATGAATGGGAAATACGGATTTAAAAACAGCCTGCAATCCAACGTCTTCTCTTTGTTCTGCCGAGCGATCCATTTGAAGCAACTGCCTATATGAACTTTTTTGAACCGCCATCAAATCAGGAAGATCAATAATAGATTTAATTTTTGAAAAACTCTGACGATAACGTTTATTATGCGAAGTAAAAGCCAACATGATATGAATCCCCCTAAAAATGCATATTTAGGCCTTGCCCACTAATATTTAATACTTGTTTAATAAAGGTTGCTCTCAAGCATTATTTGATTTCGACTTTAGCGCCAGCAGCCTCTAACTTTTTCTTCAGATCTTCAGCTGATTTTTTGTCCACGCCTTCTTTGACGGGCTTTGGTGCCCCTTCAACTAAGTCTTTTGCTTCCTTTAATCCCAATTGAGTTGCTGCTCTGACTTCCTTAATGACGCCAATTTTATTTTCTCCAGCAGATTGCAACACCACCGTAAACTCCGTTTTTTCTTCTGCAGGGGCTTGTGCAACACTACCTCCTACAGCAGCAACAACGGGAGCTTGTGCTTTCACACCGAATTTGTTTTCCAAGTCCTTAACAAACTCCGAAAGCTCTAATACCGTCATATTAGATATAAAGTTTACGACATCCTCTTTGTTTACACTCGTCATATGTCCCTCCTTATGATTTATGCAGTTATCCTTGTTGTTTTTTTTGATAAACCGCGTTTAACGTAAAAATAAAATCTCTAGGTACAGCAGATAAAACACCCAGCAAAGATTGAATAGGCGCTGCCAACGTTCCAACACATTTTGACAGTAGTTCCTCACGCGCCGGAAGCGTTGCAATTTTCTTAATATCCTGAGCAGAAATTTTTTTTGCCTCTAAAATACCGGATTTAAAAACCAATTCATTTTCAGCTCTATTTTTAAACTCAACCAGAGTTTTAGCCACGGAACTTATATCCTGATAACCAAACGCACATGCAACTGGGCCTCTTAAATCATTTGAAATCAAATCTTTAAATTCAGTTTTCTCAAGAGCTTTTTTTAAAAGTGTATTTTTATACACCTTAATTTCTGATTGGCTTGCCTTTAATTTTCTTCTAAGGCCATTTAACTCTTCAACATTTAGTCCATGATATTCAAAAAACATAAACCCCCGACTGGCTTTAATTTTATCTTGTATGTCTTTTACAATCGTTTGTTTTTGCGATTTCATCGTACTCATTGAGCTTACTCCCCTTCGGAATGAATGTTTAATAAGCTGTTTACATCCATTCGAATACCAGGGCTCTGGGTTAATGAAAGTGCGGCCGTGCGAATATAATTACCTTTAGCACTCTGGGGTTTTTGTCGAATAATCTCTTGAAATAAAACACGAAAATTCTCTGAAAGCTTATCCACACCAAAAGAGGCCTTGCCAATAACCACATGAAGATTTCCTGTCTTTTCATTTCGAAATTCTACTTTTCCACGTTTTTCATTCTTAACAGCATTAGCAATGTCAAAGGTCACCGTCCCCATTTTTGGATTTGGCATCAACCCTTTGGGGCCCAGTATTTTCCCCAATTTGCTGACTTCCCCCATTAAATCAGGCGTCGTGATGACTTTCTCAAAACCCAACCATCCTTGCTGAATTTTTTCGACATATTCAGAAAAACCCACAAAATCAGCTCCAGCTTCTTTAGCTTCTTGTTCCTTGTCTCCCTTCGCTAACACTAAAACCTTAACCGATTTTCCCGTACCGTGCGGCAGCACAACAGAACTGCGAACTTGTTGATCTGATTGTTTCGGGTCTATCCCCAAACGAAATGCAACATCCACACTTTCATCAAATTTGCTTTTTTGCATAGACAACAATAACTCAACCGCACTTTTGTAGGAATATCGTTTGTTTTTATCCACCTTATTTTGGTTTTCTTTAAATTTTTTTGATCTTTTTGCCATTTTCAATCCTATATTAAATAATGTCGATCCCCATGCTTCGAGCTGATCCTTTAATCGTATTCATAGCTGCCTCTATCGTCTGACAATTCAGATCTTGCATTTTTTTTGAAGCAATTTCACGAATCTGGACTTCTGTAATTTTTCCAACTTTTGTTTTATTAGGTTCACTTGAGCCTTTTTCAATACCAACTGCTTTTTTTAATAAATCCGAAGCAGGCGGCGTCTTGGTTATAAATGTAAAAGATCTATCTTGATAAACAGTAATAACAACGGGAATAATAAACCCTGCTTCTTTTTGTGTTCTTGCATTAAATTGCTTACAAAATTCCATAATATTAACCCCTTGTTGCCCCAAGGCTGGTCCCACGGGTGGTGCAGGGTTTGCTTTCCCTGCGGGAATTTGCAATTTAACGCTTCCAGTGATCTTCTTTTTGGGTGCCATATAAACTTATTAACTCTTTTCAACCTGAGAAAAATCCAATTCCACAGGGGTAGATCGCCCAAATATACTAACCAATACTTTCAATTTTTCTTTCTCAGGTTTAACCTCTTCCACAACACCATTAAAGTTCGCAAAAGGCCCCTCTGAAACCCTTACTTGATCCCCAACTTGAAAATCCGTCTTTACTTTAGATCTCAACGTTCCTTCATCAATTTGCCTCGTTAATTTTTTTACTTCCTCATCTGAGATAGAGGGCGGTTGTGTTGAACTTCCCACAAATCCTGTAATTTTAGATGTATCTTTAACAACATGCCATGTCTTATTTGTCAGAATCATTCGAACCAAAATATATCCCGGAAAGAACCTTTTTTTTGTTGTTTTTTTTTCTCCCTTTACAATTTCAACAACATTCTCTTGTGGCACCAAAATATCTGAAAAAAAATTTTGCATTTTTAAAGATCGAATTCTTTCTTCAAGCTGTTTTTTAGCTTTTTCTTCATGCCCAGAATAAGTATGCACAATATACCATTTGAATTCTGGTTCAATCTGAGACTCTCCTGTCTTATTTAATGATTTATCTGACATACATTCATAATTTATCTAAAATATCCAATGATATTCCGAATAATGTAAGACCACACAGTATCTATCAAACCCAACAAGCTCCCTGCTAAAATAACCGCAATAATCACTACAATCGTCGCCGATCGCACATCAAGCGACTTTGGCCATGTTACTTTTTTAAGTTCTTGCACCACTTCAGTTGCGTATACATAACTTTTAGTATTGTTATAAAGTCCCCAAAAAATTCCTCCACCAATCACAAGAGGAATTAATCGCACCGCAACTTCTACGCCATATCCATACACATAAAAATCAAAATATTCGGCAATTGCTTTTAGCAACTGATTAAAAATGGCAAACCCTAGCACAGCAAAAATTAGAAAGCAACTAAAAATGATCTTTTTATGTTCAGTCATATATTTTTCTTTTTTCCTCGGTTTTTTTGAATATTTTTTCTTCCAAAACAATCAGGCCAGGAGGGACTTGAACCCCCAACATACGGATTTGGAGTCCGTCGCTCTACCAATTAGAGCTACTGGCCTACTAAGCCTTGGTTTCCTTATGTTCTGTATGCTGATGACATTTTTCGCAATACTTTTTAATCTTTAACTTTTCTTGACCTGTTTTTTTTGTACGTGTCGTCGAATAATTTCGACTTTTACACTGACTACATGTCAACAATATTATGTTACGTTCCATTCCCTATATCCTTTCTTATTATTCTACGATATCTGCCACGACCCCTGCGCCCACGGTCCTGCCCCCTTCTCGAATCGCAAACTTTAACCCCTTCTCCATCGCAATGGGTGTAATTAACTCCGCATCCACCGTAAT
>JACQJD010000054.1 GCA_016198185.1 Deltaproteobacteria bacterium | reverse complement strand
GTGCCACCCAATCCAATTTTAATCATTCGCTAACGCCTCCTAACCACGACCCTTTTCCTTTTGTTAAAACCGAATGAGATTTATTTTTTGTAGATATTCTTTGACAGTGTCCAAAAGAAATACAACTCTTAAAATAATATTAGAACGATTTTCCGACGGAAAATGTTAAAATCTCATTAGAATTTAATGTTTATGGATTGAACCGAGAGGAGTGGCTTTCAATTTCTACATTGAAAGAAATTACATCCACCGCTTCTTCAATGGGCTTTAAGATAGCACCACCAGAGCCTTCTTTTTGTCTCTATAAGCGGCATTGATTTTTTCCGTCGAGAAATCGACCATCACCTCGCCCAAGCGACTGATCCCAATGGCCCCCATGTGGTAATGATGATTTCTGACCTCGTGGAATGATTTTTTAAATGCACGCAAAAGGGTCATGCCATCAGAAACACGAATGACAATCTTTGCTGCCAAAGCCTCATTCACAATTTGCTCTCCAATCCCCGTTGCAGAAACGGCGGCAAAAGCATTGGCATAATTTCCAGCCGGCGTACCCGAATCACTCACCCTGCCAGGTCTTTCAAACCCTCGCCCCCCGGTTGACGTGGCAGCCGCCAAACACCCTTTCCGATCTACCGCACAGGCACCCACGGTCCCCATGCCACTTTCCCCCACTCTTTTTTTCCACTCCTTCACACGCTCTTTGGTTTTTGGGTTGTAAGCCGCAAAACCATGGGCTCTGGCAAAACGCGTCGCACATTCTGCCGCCAAGATTCGATCTTTTTCTTGGATCAGTGCTTTTGCAATGAGGATCGGATTTCGGACTTGTTCTATATTTAAAACTGCAGAAAATTGCTCACTTTTTCCATCCATGACCGCCGCACTCATTCGGATCCTACCATCCTTTTGCAATTGAGATCCCGTTCCTGCATTAAACAAAGGACAATCTTCTAATAAGGTTACGGCATAAATCACAGTATCGAGAGCAGAATGTTTTTTTAAACAGCTCTCTGCTTTTAAATAAATTTCTTTTAAGGCGTCATGAATATGAGGTGCTGACCCTTTTCTGGAGCCTGCACCTCCATGGATAACGATCTTCATGGTGTAGAAAACAAACGACGCCCCACCCACCGATACCACAGATATTTAAAATACTCTTCAAACGCAATTTTCGTACTTCGGAAAGATCGCCACCAAGCGTCCGTATCAAAATTTTCTGACTCAATGGCAAAAGGATAAATCAAGAGATCTTTGGGCATGACTTTTTTAAAAATATAGAGTGACCGTTTCATATGATACGTTGACGTTACCAATACAATTGAACGAACCGAATGATCAAGAATAAATTTTTTGGTTTGTGCCGCATTTTCAAAAGTGCTTTTTGAAACATCTTCAATGTAAATCTTAGAACGCTCTGGCTCTGATACATTTACATTGAAAAAAAGCGTCCGTAGGGTGACATTTCTACCCACCCCAGAAATAAAGAGCCCGCGGGGTTCAATTTCATGAAATAAATTTAAGGCCGAAAGCAATCGTCCTTTGCCACCGGTCAATACAACGATAAAATCAACCTGCCGATAAAGGTACTGCGCATTGGGATGGGTAAACTCTTTAAAAGAACGCGTAAAATTTAGGAAGGAGGTTAATAAGAAAAAACCAACCATAACCCCTGGTATCCACAGCCAGTCTTTGAAAGAATGCATGATTTAACATCATTTACCACAAGCCCCGTTTAGTCCCAAGCCGAACCGTTTAGCGACGTAATCATTTTCGTTGCTTTGCAACTTTTATTTTGTTAGATAAGCTGCCTATGTCACGTAAATGTTTTTATTGTGAAAAAAAACCACTCAAGGGACAAAATGTTTCCCATGCCAATAACAAGACCAAAAAATGGTCGTTGCCCAATTTACATTCTGTACGAGCTTTGATTGATGGCTCCGTCCGTCGAATTCGCACGTGTGCGAAGTGTCTCAAAAAAGGATTCGTCGTTAAAGCCGCTTAGGAGCCGTTGAAAATGCAGTTGTTGGCGCAAGCCAACAACAATATGATAGATCCTTCCTATCATTTCAGCGAAGCTCAAAAGGCCCATCTACGTCGTTGCCCTCGTCGCATCTCCCTCAACGTACGAATAAAGTACGCCTCGGTCGCCGCTCCTCGGGCGCCTAGTATCTGGGCCTTTTTGAACAGCTCCTTATATTCTCCCTACCGAAATCACGCCATCTACTGCCTGCATCGCCTTCATCACTTGTTGGAGTTGATCCAGATCCTCAATATCTACTTCAAAAATGCAAATGGCCTTTTTATCCCGCGTGGTTCGAATCTGTGCTTTTGAAATATTAATATGTTTGGCAGTAAACACATTGCTCATTTGAACCAATAAACCCGATTCATCACGGCAGACAATTTTGATTCGAATGTGGTGTTTCATCCCTTTATCCCCCACATCCCATTCCACATCAATTTTACGTTCTGGATCGCTGGCCAACATTTTAGAACATCCTGCCTGATGCACCGAAACCCCCCGACCTCGGGTCACAAATCCTACAATCGGATCTCCCGGAAGGGGATTACAACAATGCGCAAAACGCACGAGCACATCTTCTTCCCCTTTAATTTTAATCACAGCCTTGGCCTTCGATTTTTCAGCTGCTTTTTGAAAAATACGCCCTAACAAAGAAGGCGGTTCTTCTTTTTTGAGAGCTTCCGTTGGAAGTACTTTTTGAAGCACCATCGACGGCCCCAGCAAACCATATCCAACCGCTGCCAATAATCCCGGTACATCTTTATGCCCTAATTCTTTGGCGATTTTTGCAAGAGTATCTCCAGACTCAAACTCCGAAAAATTCAATTTTTGCTTTCGGAAAGCGCGCTCACAAATTACTTTGCCAAGTTCAATCCCCCGTTCTCTTTCTTGCTGCCTGATAAAATTTCTAATTTTTGTTTTTGCCCGCGAAGTTTGAACAAAGGACAACCATTGTTTGTTCGGTTTTTTTTGATTGGAGGTTAAAATTTCAACCGTATCGCCACTTTTGAGTGTGTATCGCAGGGGAACAATCCGACCGTTGACTTTAGCCCCCATGCACCGATGCCCCACGTCCGTATGAATCGAATAAGCCAAATCGACAGGTGTTGCTCCCTCGGTGAGCTCAATGACATCTCCTTTGGGGGTAAACACATAAACATCCCCTGGCATCAAACCCGATTTCATGGTGTCTAAAAATTCGGACGAATCCCTCAGATCCGTCTGAAATTCTACCAGCTGCCGCAGCCACGAAAATCGCTCAAATTCTTTTTTACTGACCTCTCCCGATTTATATTCCCAGTGTGCGGCAATCCCCTCTTCCGCAATTTGATGCATTTCTTCCGTTCGAATTTGAATTTCAATCCGCTCCCCCCCCGGAACAATCACCGTCGTATGCAGCGACTGATAATTATTGGCTTTGGGCATGGCAATAAAGTCTTTAAATCTTCCTGGGATGGGCTTCCAAACAGAATGGATAATCCCCAACGCTTCATAACATTGGGGCATCGTTTGAACAACAATGCGAAAGGCAATGACATCATAAATTTGTTCAAACTCAAGGTCTCTTTGTTCCATTTTTTTATAAATAGAATAAATATGTTTGGGACGCCCCAAGACCTTGGCATCGGTAAGCCCCTGCTCTTTTAATTTATGTTGAATAATGTCTACCGTTCTTTGAATGTTGTTTTCACGCTGGGTCTGCGTTTGCGCAACCTTTTTTGCAATTTTTTTGTACCCCTCTGGGTTCAAATATCGCAATGACAAATCTTCGAGCTCCAGCTTCATCCACCCGATCCCCAATCGATTGGCGAGCTGTGCATAAATATCCAATGTTTCTTGAGCAATCCGCATTTGCTTGCGCGCCGAAAGGGGGTCCAGCGTTCTCATGTTGTGAAGACGATCGGCCAACTTAATGAGCATGACACGAATATCTTGGGCCATCGCCAAAATCATTTTTCTAAAATTACTGGCTTGTTTTTCATGAATATTTTTAAAGGTCAGTTTTGAAAGTTTGGTAACCCCATCAACGAGTTTTGCAACTTCTTTCCCAAACTCTTTTTCAATGACGTCAAAGGTGGCGTGCGTGTCTTCTAGCGTATCATGCAAAATGGCCGCCACAATAGAGGGAATATCCATATGCAACTGACATAAAATCAAGGCCACTTCAATGGGATGCTGAACATAGGCCTCTCCAGAAGCTCGTTTTTGTTCCCCATGTGCTTTTTCTGAAAAAACAAGTGCCCGCTCCACCATCGATAAATCTGCATCCGGATAATACTGATGAATGGCCTTTTTTAAATCTTCAAAGGTATGAATCATGACTTGCGGTGTTTTTGAATGATTTTTACGAGCTCAGCCGTTGCACGTTCTAACGTATCATTGACAACAAAATATTCAAAATTCTCTGCGGCTTTCTTTTCTTCATCGGCCATCGCCAAACGTTTTAAAATGGTTTCTTTGGAATCACTTTTTCTCTCTAGGAGCCTCTTCTTGAGCTCTGCTTTAGAGGGTGGCTCAATAAAAACTCGAACAGCCTCTGGATAGATTTGTTTGAGGGAATGCGCTCCTTGAACATCAATGTTAAAGATGACATCCTCCCCTTTCGAAAGATGCTCCTGTAAAAAAGCTTTGGAGGTTCCGTAGAGGTGCCCATGCACCACGGCCCATTCCGCAAACGCATTCTGCTTCTTCATGTCCTCAAAGGTTGCTGGATCAATGAAATAATAATCCACACCCTGCGTCTCTCCAGAACGGCGAGGTCGCGTGGTATAAGAAACAGACCTCACCACGTGATCCAGGCGCTTTAAGACTTCTTGGCATAATGTGGTTTTACCAGCACCCGAGGGTGCTGAAACAATAAAAAGCTTTCCCTCGGGCTTAGACCCAGATGATTTACTCAACATTTTGAAGTTGCTCCCTCAGCTTTTCTAAAATGGATTTTGCCTGAACCACTTGTTGGGTAAGCTTTACATCTTGAACCTTAGATCCAAAGGTATTAAATTCTCTCAACATTTCTTGCGTTAAAAAATCCAAATTCTTTCCGTGAGGACCTGGCTTCACCATCTGTTCCCGAAATACGCTGAGATGACTTTTCATCCTCACCACTTCTTCGCGAACATCGGCACGATCCAGCAAATAAGCAATTTGCTCTTCAAATTTTTGTGGATCCAGCGGCAAGGCCCCCATGCTTTTTTGGAGCCTCCCCTTAAATTTTTTTCGCATCCGACGATAGAAGGCAGGAATTTTTCGCTCACAGCCGACCACCACACGCTCCAACAAACGAAGTTGATGCGCTATTTCCTTTTTTAAAGATGACCCTTCCCGAGTTCGAAGTTGAAGCACTTTTTTCAAAGCTTCCTGCAAACGAAGTCCGTAATAACGTTCCCATTGGCGCGGATTTTTTGAGTCCTCTCTTTTTTTCCAAATATCTGGAACCGATAACAACTCCAACATGCCAAACTGATTTTTAAGGCTATATTTTTTCTGAACCTTTTTAAATTCTAAAACAGCGTTTTTGACAACGTTTGGATCCAAGACCATCTCCGAAAGACGGTTCCCCAAAACGCTTTGTTGAAAGAGCGATACTTCTACACTCCCTCGATGAATCCTTTTTTTAATCGTTTGAACAAACAAAGGCTCTAAACAACCCAAGTGGGGAGCCCCATGGAACTTGATATCTAAAAAACGATGGTTGAGGGTTTTGACGGTAAGCGTCATGACCTTGCTTCCTACTAGGAATTCGACACTGCCAAATCCGGTCATGCTATGCATAAAAGCACTTTAACACCCTTGCCAAAAAATTCCAGTAAAAGCATGGGGTTGTTGAAAAAGGACCATTTAATGAATGATGTGTTAAAATTTTCCAAATTTGGCCACAGCCAATACCTCTCCAGGCTCGAAAGGCAATGCCGCCTGGAGAGATATTAGCTGTGGCCAAACGTCAAAAATGTTTCAGACGATTCAATCGGATCCAAATAAGTAATCCCTGGCACCTGTTTGAACCACGTACGTTGACGTCTTGCAAGTTGCCAAGTGGCCGCATTGATTTTTTCTTCTAAAGCATGGCGTGGTAACTCGCCATGGAGATAAGAAAGAATTTGGGCATAGCCAACGCTTTGAAAGGGCTTCGCCTGGTTTGGCCATCGTTGGGCCAACCGTTCTACTTCATCCACAAATCCAAGCTTCAACATATCTTGGGTGCGTTGTTGAATGCGTTCTTTTAACGCAGAAGCTTCATAGACAACAGAAACTTTTACAATATCCCAAGGGGACTGTGGCGCATGTTTTTCAAGATAGGAAGAATACGGTTTTCCCGTATAACGCAAAACCTCTAAGGCTCGAACCAAACGATACGTATCTTGGATGGGAATTTTTTTTGCCATGGCAGGATCTTTCTGTTGGAGCTCCTCATATAAGGCGGCTCTTTGTACTGGATGTTGAACCGCTGCCGTCAGTTCTTGCCGAACTGCCGTGGGAACGGTTTTGGCACCCACCATCCCATATTCTAAAGCTTTGAGATAAAAACCTGTTCCGCCAACCAACAGGACCTGTTTTTGACGAGTTAAAATAGTTGCAATGGCGCGTGTGGCGTTCTCGCAATAATCATATGCGCAAAATTCTTGAACAGGATCTACGACATCCAACACATGATGTTGAATTTCAGCCTGCTCGGCGGGCGTAGGCTTTGCCGTGCCGATATCAAAACCTCGATACACCAGCAAAGAATCCAAACACACAATTTCCGCATTGCATCGCACCGCCAGTTTTAAACTCGTCTGCGTTTTTCCAGAGGCCGTCGGCCCAACCAGAGCCAATAACTTTGTGCGGGTTGGATTCATGATGCCTTTTAAGCTCTATGAAATTTTTTTTCAATTTCTGAAATAGGCATGCGATGGCTAAAGGGGCGTCCGTGGGGGCAATGATACGCGGTCTCGAGTACACTCACCGACTGAACCAATGCAATGGCCTCCTCGTGGGTCAACTTTTCATGGGCGGTTCGTGCGGCATGACAGGCCACCGTGGCCAGCACTTTATCCAAACGTTGTAAGGAATGGAGAGAGGTGGGCAGTTCACGTAATTCTTCCAAGATCGATCGCAACCACGCAGAAGAAGCCTTATTTTTAAATAACTCTGAAATGCCTTTTAAGATCAGCGTTTGAGGGCCAAATGTTTCTAACTCAAATCCAATTTCTTTGAGAATGGAGATCGCCTCTTCATAAACTTGCGCCCTATTGGGGGAAACATCGATTTGAATGGGCAACAACAGGGCCTGCGTACGCCCAATTTTTGTTTCGTAACTTTTTTTGATCTTTTCAAAGAGAATGCGTTCATGGGCAGCGTGTTGGTCAATCACAATCAAATCTTTGTCATCTGAACAGACCAAGTAACTGTTTTTGAGTTGCCCCAAGTACGAAAAATTTCGACCAGGCTTATGGGCCTCCTCGAATAATTCAGCGTTTGAAGGGAATACTTTTTTTTCAAAAAGAGAAAGACGCTCATCCCGTAATACCTCGCGCTGGGAAGTCCCAGAATAGTCCCGTGGGATCACCTCTTTTTTTTCAGATCCAGCCTGCATGGGTTCATGAATCATCGCAACTGGCACAGAATAAAACGGTTGAAGTTTCTCACTCGAACTCTCTAAGGCCTCACGGATGGTATGCTCTAAAAACCGATGAATCCATCTGACATCTTTAAACCGAACTTCTCTTTTGGAGGGATGAACATTCACATCCACCTCTTCCCCCGTATGTTCCAAAAATAAAACCACTTTTGGGTAACACTTGGCAGGCATTAAATTTTGATAGGCAGAAAGAACCGCATGTTGAACGGTACGATCTCGAATCGGGCGCTGATTGACATAATAGAGGCAGTCTTTCGCATGATGGTTCATCACATGAGCCAGGCTTACCATTCCAAAAATTCGCCACGTCCCGTCAGCTCGATCCACTTTGATGAAATGCCCCTCCTCTTCATTGAAAACCGAAAGAATGCGTTCCTCGACCGAAGAAACTTTTGGGTAAAATAAAATTTCGCGATCCTGATGCTTTACGGAAAAAGTAACTTTTGGATGTGACAAGGCCAGGGAGACGACTGCCTCCAAACAACTCCCAAGTTCCGTAGACATCGTTTTTAAAAACTTCTTTCTGGCGGGTACATTGTAAAACAGTTGAGATACTTCAATCTCTGTCCCAGAGGCTCTTGCCATGGAAGCCATCCGAACAAATTTTCCTCCTTCGACTTCTAAACAAATGCCCATGGAAGCTTGTGACGCCTGAGTCGTGAGTTTCATATGCGAAACGGCGGCAATGGAAGGAATGGCCTCCCCTCGAAATCCCAACGTTTGAATACGAAAAAGATCGGCCAGGGTCTGCAGTTTGCTCGTTGCATGACGCTCAAAACACAACTTGGCATCTTGAGGGGGCATGCCCATGCCATTATCGGTCACCCGGATATACTTTGTTCCGCCATCTTGAAGCTCTACTTGAAGGTGAGAAGCCTCGGCATCCAACGAGTTTTCAACCAATTCTTTCACAATGGAACCCGGTCGTTCAATGACTTCACCAGCTGCAATTTGATTGATGACAAGGTCGGGTAAAATTTGAATGCGATTAGATGACACAGACTTGATTTCTACCAGAATTTTTGGCCTTGTACAATGCACGATCTGTATCGGAAATCAAAGCGGTGGCATCTTCCATTTGGGTAGAGCGCTCAACAACCCCAATGCTGATCGTCACCTTCATTTTTTTGCCATCATAGACAAATGGAAAATCAGCAAGGGTGGTTCGCATGCGTTCTGCAATTTCGCACGCACGCTGAAGGGGCGCCTGGGGCAGCACCAACATAAATTCTTCCCCACCATACCGCCCAAAAACGTCTTTGGCTCGAAGCACTTTGTCTTTGAGCAAAGCACAAGATTTTTTTAACACATAATCCCCTGCCAAGTGCCCATAGGTGTCATTTAGTTTTTTAAAATAATCGATATCAAATAAAATAAGACACAGAGGAATATTGCGTTTTGCGCATCGTTCAAATTCAGAAATTAAAAACTCTGTCACATATTTTTTATTAAAAATTTGCGTGAGCGGATCCAAGGTCGCCAAATCTCGCATGCGTTCGTGGTAAATATTTTCTACATTGCCTGCAGGCAGAAATTTAAAAATCGTCGTACCAATACGAACATAATCACCTTCTTGAAGTTTCGTTCGCACTTCTATCCGCTGATCATTGACAAAAGTGCCGTTCGTGCTTTTTAAATCTTCAATATAAACTTCCTGGTTTTCAATGAGGACATCGGCATGTTGTTGAGAAACGCTCTTATCTTCAATCGTTAAATCTGCGTGGGCCCCTCGACCAAATCGAACCCTGGGTGGCATGAGCGGAAATTTTTTCCCCAAGGGAACGCCTTCAATCAACACCAAATAGGGAACACCCCCCGTGGCTTGCCGTAATTTTTCAATAAAAACCGCGCTTTCAATGACGTGGGTTTTTGTTTTTTCATCTTTCATAAAATCTCCCGCGCGATGATGGTTCTTTGAATTTGATTGGTTCCCTCGACAATTTGAAGAACTTTGGCTTCCCGCATCAATCGAGCCACAGGATAATCCTCGCAGTACCCATTGCCCCCAAAAATCTGAACCGCTTGGGTGGTCACCGACATTGCCATATCGGAAGCCACGAGCTTGGCCATAGAAGCATATTTTTTAAAGTCTTTCCCCGCGTCTTTCCAATAAGCCGCTTTTTGAACGAGCATTCTTGCAGATTCAATCCCACACGCCATATCCGCTAAGATCATTTGAATCCCTTGAAACGACGCAATGCTTCGACCAAATTGCCGACGAAGCCCAGCATATTTTTTGGCTTCTTCGAAAGCACGTTCGGCCACGCCGACGGCACATGCCCCCATCGTAATACGCCCCCCGTTCAACGCTTCCAGGGCTACTTTCAGTCCTTCGCCTTCTTCGCCAATACGGTTTTCAAGTGGGATTTCGCAATCTTTAAAAATAAGTTCTCGCGTAGGCGAAGCCTCTAGTGCCATTTTTTTTTCTTTTTTGCCAAAGGAAAATCCTTTCATTCCCTTTTCGACCACAAAAGCACTGATGCCTTTTATTTTATCGGGTCCCGTACGCATCATGACGAGATAAATATCGGCAACCTCTCCATTCGTCACAAAGCATTTGGTGCCATTGACCAGGTATGCATCTGAAAGACGTTTGGCCTGGCACTGAAGGGCTGCAGCATCAGAACCACTGTTGGGTTCTGTGAGCGAAAAAGCCCCTAATTTTTTACCAGAAGTTAATGAGGGTAAATATTTTTTTTTCTGTATTTGTGTTCCATGACAGAGCAAAATGGTTTGCGCAAGGCCTGTGACCGACAAAGACACTGCTACCGATAAAGAATAAAAGGCAATCGTTTCTAGGACCATAGCGTAGGTGGAAAAAGAAAGCCCCCCCCCGCCATAGGTTTCCGGTATCAACATGCCGGTAAGTTCTAGCTTGGCCAAGCCATCGAAAATTTCTTTTGGGAATTCACTTCTAGCCTCATAAGACAAAACCACTGGCAAAATATGGCCTTTGCCAAATTGATGAACCAGTTCCAACAATTGCGTTTGTTCTTCCGTTCGCTCGAATGACATGGTTTTACAAGTTTGACTTTAGCAATTGTTTGGCAATCAAAACTCTTTGTACTTCTGACGTTCCCGCACCAATTTCCATGAGTTTTGCATCTCGTAAATAACGTTCCACATTATAATCCTTGCAATAGCCATACCCCCCTAAAATTTGAATCGCATGCAGACAAGCCTGGGTCGCAATTTCTGAAGCATACACTTTGCAGGCGGAAGCCAAGCTGGTGGATCCTTCTCCAGCATCTTGGGCTTTGGCCGCCCGATAGGTTAAGGATCTGGCTGCCTCAAGCCAAGTATACATATCGGCAAGCATTTTTTGAACCAATTGAAAGTCACCAATGGGTTTTCCAAATTGCTTTCTTTCTTTCGCATAATCTAAACTATCTTCAAGTGCTGCTTGAGCAATACCAATGGAAATACCTGAAATGGTTATCCGTTCTACATTTAAAGTTCGCTGCATTTGATCAATGCCTTCATGAAGTTTGCCAAGAACGTTTTCTTTGGGCACACGACAGCGATCAAAAATGAGTTCACACGTGGGGGAAGCGCGCATCCCCAATTTGGATAGCTTTTTCCCAACGGAAAATCCGGAAAATTTTTTTTCCACAATAAAAGAACTAATTTGGCGATCATTGCCTGTGCTGGCATACACCACAATGGTATCTGCATCCGTTCCATTGGTGATAAACATTTTTCGACCGGTGAGATAATACTCATTTCCTTCGAGGACAGCTTTGGTTTCAAGACCCATGGCGTCTGAACCGTGATCGGGTTCGGTCATGGCCATCGCGCCAATTTTTTTCCCAGAACATAAGTCCGGTAAATATTTATTTTTTTGAGCCTCATTGCCATTGGCATGGATGTTGTGCACACATAAGATGCTGTGGGCCAAATAAGAAAGCGCTGTTGAAGCGCACACGCGTCCCAGTTCTTCCATGCAGAGTGTGGCCCCCAAAATATCCATATCCCCGCCCCCGAAATTTTCTGGAATGGTAACGCCCAAAAGCCCTAAAGAGCCAATACGGTGGAAGATGGCTGGATTAAATCCTTGCCGTTCGTCCAAATCTCTTGCGGGTGGGCGTACTTCGCGTTCGGCAAACTCTCGAACCGTGTCTTTGAGCAATTCGTGTTCTCTGGTGAGCATAAAAATTTTTTACACAATTTAAAGAAGGGAAACAAGGAGAATTAAAACTGTTAATCACCTGATCTACGAAACAATGAAAAATGATATCATCCTATAAATTTTCATAACTACGAAGCTCAAAGGGGCCAAAAGATGCGAAATGATTTGGCTCTTTCTCTAATTGAGTGAAGCTCCAGACTTGCAGTCGGCAGACTTGCAGCCAGCGGACTGTCCGAAAATGCCGTCATCCTGACCCTGAGCGAAGCGAAGGGGAAGGATCTCACCGT
>JACQJD010000003.1 GCA_016198185.1 Deltaproteobacteria bacterium | reverse complement strand
AGGGTGTCGAATAAGTCATCCCGAGAGCCGAAGGCTCGAGGGATCTCATCGTAGATTCCTCGCACGTTGTGCTCGGAATGACAGTTTTTCGACAGCCTCAGTACTGTGTTGTGAAATTTGACGGAGGGTGTGAAAGCGGTTGAAAGAGATTAGATCGAGCGGGCTAAAGGGTATATTGGGTTTAATCGTTGTGTTGTGTTTTTTTGGGGGTGGGCTCTCTGCCCAAGAACCGGGTTATGGTAGATATGGGTTAGCAAGGGCTGAGAGTTATTCATTTCAAAATGGTAGGATCGTTCCATTTCAACAGCTTCCTCCCTCTGGTGGTTCCGATGAGGCCTTGGCATCCGAGCGGCCTGACGGTGCCCAACAAGAAGTTCAACTCTATCGTGATCCTTCCATGATTGTAAGAGTAATGGCCTGTACCTCATTTGCAGAATTAAATAGAATTTCACAACATATTTTACAGGCCATGGCCCATTATAATGGTTTAGATGTTCAAACGTTGCTTCCACTTTCTGAAGCCTATTTTGAGGCCCTTAAATTATTAAATAAGAGAGGTGGATTGGGTTTTGGTGCTACCTTAAAATCGCGGGTCTCTATCGATGCTGAATCTTTCGAACCTATGAAACAGCATATGCTGGAATATTTTATGGTTCAGCTTTTTAGCAAATACATGTCCCAAGAAGAAGTCTTTCACAGCATACGTCTTTTGGGGCTTTATGTTGCCAGTGGCGAACTTTCATTAGAAACCAGACGCAATGTTTTAGATGTGGTGGTTTCGGTTCACTTGCAGTTGGGTAGAAACATGGATGAGGCGCTTTATGATGAATTGGTCAGGCCCATTCTAATGGAAGATGAAGCTTTGAAACAGGAATATGAACAAAGATTGAGAAAAGATATTCTAACAGAGCCCCTATTTTCAGAAGATGAATTGGAGGCGATTCAAAAAGCGGCCATTAAAAAACTTCGAAAAAGGGGTGTTGCTAAAAGAACAATTGTTTCTGGGTTAATTTCACAACGAGAAGGTGCGATTGCCGATGACGTTGGCAAAAATGAAGAAGACGTTAAACGGGGTCGGCGACTTAAAAAAAGAACGCGACGAATCAAGTAACATTGCTTTCTATTTTAAAAAATCTATTTTGCGTGTAAATTTTGAAATGGGATTGTGATTTTCATCGATGATCCACAGATCGACGGCATATCGTCCTGGCTCATGAAAAGAAATTTGTGCTTTATTCTCTGTGGTTTCCATATCAAATTCTAAATTGGATTTTAACTCGACTTCATAAGATTTGTTACAGATGTTTTCAACGCCGGAGGCATCTTCCATCGTTGTAATGCTTTCAGAGCAATATACCGGTTGAATACGCTTGACCTTCCATTGGTACGTGACTGGGCCACGGATATTCGGATGCTTCACCAGTCCCAACAAAGTGAATTCTTTTTGCGTTTGATCTGGAAAATGTTCGATTTGAATTTCAGATTCGATGGTTTTAGAGGGCGTTTTGGGGGCTTGTAAATCCAAATGACTTTGTTGGGTCAAGGTTTGATCAGATCCCAAAGCAAGCGTGACCTGAATGTCATAGAATTTTTTTTCTAAAAATAAAATGGTTTTTCGAAAAGGGCGAGCGCGTTTTAAATAAGCAAGTTCTGCATCATAGAAATGATAGCGTCCCCCGGTGACATGCCACTGAACCTGTAAGGGGAAATTTTTTAAAAAGGTTTGAGTGATGATTTGCGATAAGATAGGGGAGATTTCAAAGTGATATAGCATATTGTAGATACTGTCTTTGTATTGGCTAATTTTAAAATCTTGAAACTGGAGTTGATCTTCGGTTTTGGGTTGGATTTTCATCAGATATACTTTTTCAGGGTTTATTTTATTTTTAACCAAAAACATGCCAGCGGTATGAAATGTGATGTCTTTTTTGGAGAGGGAGACGGTCTTTGGAGAAACTTCTTGAATATGACTTTCACATACAAAACTTTCTGTTTTCGGAGCACAAATCCAGGTCACTTGTCCTTTCAATTCAACTTCTTGAGGAAGGCGAATGGGGTCTCCTTGGGTGTAAAAAGTATTTTCTTCAAGTTCATCTTCTTGAATCGGGTGCTGTTGTGGGGAAGACATTTCTTGAAGGCCTTCTTCTAAAGGGGCTTCCCCGCAAGACAAAAGTCCATAGGTCAGGATAAAACCACAAATGAAATAATAAATTACTTTCATAAACTCGATCGTTTATTAAAATTTGATTAAAAGTCCAACCAACGTTCTACAAATTTAAGTATACTGATTTAGCTCGAAGAGTCAAAAATGGATTTCGTGTAAGAAAGCTCAATGAAGATGTTAGGCACTGTCGGATCATTAAGATTGCAATGAGCAGAATCAAAAATCCATCGTTGTGATCAGGGGCTCTGGGTGATGCTAAGCTGCCGCAGCCGATGGGAGGGGTTTTTTGAGAAGGGGCAGAGGCTGTCAGAGCCGCTTGCCCAACAGGGGATTCATACGTTGGCATGTGGGGCATGGGTTCTGTTCGGCGTGCTAAGCTTTTGGCGTGATCCGCTTGCAGCGTGCCTCCAGAAGCAATTTTTTCTTTCAGTTCTTGAGAACCAGCGGCTGTATTTAAGATAATGTTTTTCACATCAAATACGGAAAGATTTCGGTTTTCATCCAAAAGCAAAGTGGCTAACCGCGTTACGGCTGGCGTAGCCATGGAAGTGCCACTCTTATAACCATAAGAATTACCTGGAAGGGTACTGTAAATAAAATCTCCTGGGGCTGCGATATGAACGCTGTTTTTTCCGAAATTGGAAAATAAACTTAAATGGCCTCGGTCATCGTGAGAAGCCACCGTGAGCACGTTTGGCTGTGTGTAGCTGGCGGGGTAGGCGGGGTTTTCGTCGATATTTTCACCGTCATTGCCAGCGGCCACAACGAACAAAGCGCCCGCTTCGTACGTTTGGGTAATGACATCATGGAGTGCCCTCGAAAAATGGCCTCCCCCCCAGCTATTGTTGAACACCTTTGCTCCCATTCGTAATCCATAAGAAATGGCCATGATGGCGTCCATGGTTGAACCAGAGCCATTTTCATCTAAAAATTTTAGAGGGATCAGTTTGAAATGACCGCTTGCCTCTTGGCCTTTTTCATCGACGCCGGCAATAATGCCGGCAACGTGGGTGCCATGTCCGTGATCGTCAAAAGGGTCATTCGTATTTTCCGAAAAATTCCAACCTTCGACATCGTCAATATAACCATTGTGGTCATTGTCTAAGCCATCATGGGGTATTTCATCCCTATTGGTGAAAATGCGTTCTTGAAGGGCTGAATGTTTTGGATCAATCCCAGTGTCAACGACCGCCACCAAAATAGGGGGTTGGGTTGGGTCGTCAACAGCGGAACCATTTTCAACGTGTGAATGTATTTCAAATTTTTCAAGTGACTGGGATGCAGTGAATGTTTCAACTTGTAGTGGGTGATTGATTTCAACGTATTCCACATTGGGATTTTTTGAGAGTTGGCTCAAGAGTTTTTCGAAAGTGTCTCTGTCTTTGGATTCAAAAGAAAAGATCCCAAACGCTGAACTTGCCTGACGCAATTGGAGGTTGTTTTCAAACGCTAACCGCAAAATAAATTCATCGCTGGTGAAAGAGGCATCGTAAACCAAGACATCCCAAAAAGAAGGGGTTTTATATTTTACAATGATTTCATGATTTTTAAGGGCTGCGTGACTTTCATGGATCATGAGCATCAATAGTAAAATGAATTGAATAAGAACAATGCCAGCGATGGTATAGACGGCTCCCTTGAGTGTGTTCATCGGGTCTCCTTTTTGGATGAGGTGTTTTTACTGAACGAATACGAATTTTAAAGGTGGTTCTTCTGTCCAGTATTCGTTGGCGGTATTATTTTTTGTTACGCCGTAGAGTATTCTTTCATAATCTTCAAATACTTCTCGAATATACATTTCAAGGGCGTATCGTAGTTGCCATAAAGAAACGTTATCCAATTGGATGCCTTTTTGGCTGAGGAGACGGCTCAATTCTTGTGTGATGTGATCTTTGGGGAGTTGTGTGATATCAACCGTTTTTTTAAGTAGATCTTGTGCCATAGAACCCTCCTTTGGGCTTTTATTATTTTGGACGAAATATGGGAGAAAAGGTTTAGAATTTTTTTTTCGCCGTCGTTCTTATTGACACACTTTCGTAGCCCGTTTATGTTGGCTATTGTATTCAGGAGGATTGCTATGGCTAAATTAAAAGAAGGAGATCGGGCCCCTTTATTTGAAGCCCTTGCCAGCAATGGCAAAACTGTTCAATTATCGGATTTTAAAGGTAAAAAATCCGTTGTTTTATATTTCTATCCCAAGGATGACACCCCCGGTTGTACCAAAGAAGCCTGTGGATTTCGCGATCGAATTTCAGAAATTGAAAATCAAGAGGCGATTGTATTGGGGGTGAGCCCCGATGGGGTAACCTCTCATGAAAAATTTATTCAAAAATTCAATTTACCTTTTTTGCTTTTGGCAGATGAGGATAAAAAGATCTGTAACAGCTACGGTGTTTGGGGTAAAAAAAGCATGTATGGTAAAGAATACATGGGGGTCAATCGAACAACCTTTATTATTGGTAAAGACGGAAAAATTTCTAAAATTTTTGAAAATGTGAAACCAGATCAACACAATGAAGAGGTTTTAAGTTTTTTGAGCTCATAAAGTACGGAGGTTAGCATGTCGGATTATTCAAAAGGATTACAGGGTGTTGTTGCCGGTGAAAGTAAAATTGGTCTTGTGGATGGCACGCAAGGGGTGTTGGCTTATCTGGGGTATCCCATTCAAGTTTTGGCACAGTATTCGACTTATGAAGAAACAGCTTTTTTATTGTTGAATGGCAGACTTCCTAAAAAGAAGGAACTTTCTGCTTTTGAGGAAAAATTAAAAAAATATAGAGCTTTGCCTTCGGAAGCGCTGGAAGTCATTGAACTCTTGCCAAGTGAAACGCATCCAATGGAAGCACTTCAAACCGTTGTTTCACTTTTAGGGTCTTTTTCGAAGGTTACGGATTTAAAAGAAAAATCGATTGAATTGATAGCACAATTTCCGACGATTGTTGCGCATTGTTGGTGCATGAAACATAAAAAAGAAGTGACGTTGCCACATGAAGATCTTTCTCATGCCGCTAATTTTTTATATATGCTGCATGGAGAAGAGCCTGCCCCAGATGTGGCTCGCATGTTTGATATTTGTTTGATTCTGCATGCAGAACATAGCTTTAATGCCTCAACCTTTACTGCTCGTGTGGTGGCTTCAACCTTAACGACACTCCATGCTTCTATTTCTGCGGCCATCGGGGCTTTGTATGGTCCTTTGCATGGAGGCGCCAATGAAAAAGTATTGGATATGATTTCAGATGTTGCCAGCGAAAAGCAAGTCAATGAATGGGTATCTGAGAAAATGGATCGTAAAGAAAAAATTATGGGAATGGGACATCGTGTCTATAAGGTGAAAGATCCTCGTTCTTATATTTTGGAAGAAATGTTGAAGACTCTTTCAACGAAACTCAAAAATATGACTACCTATAAAATTTTAAAAGAAATCGAGACCGTGGTTCGCAAGGAAATGGAAAAACAAGGCAAAGATATTTGGCCCAATGTAGATTTCTTTTCAGGTGCTTTGTATGAGCTTATGGGAATTTCACGGGAACTCTTTACCCCGGTTTTTGCAATTTCTCGTATTTCTGGCTGGTGTGCGCATGTTTTAGAACAATTGGAAGACAATCGAATCTATCGTCCTGCCTGTCAATATGTGGGTGCGCGCAATGTGGCCTATAAACCCATCGAAACCAGATAGAAGCAGAAAGCCTCTTATAAACGTTTTGGTTGGACGCTCGTCGAACTCTTTGAGACCTAAAAACGATAAGCGGCAGCGCTCATGCAAATAACGATAACAAATAGGGGCGATACCAAACACATACCCAGGCAAGAAACATGAGCGCTGCTTAAAAAGAGCAGGCCATTTTCTCTCATCCAATTTTAATCTTATAGTTTTTGACATTTTCGTTCTGCTCAGTAAACTGAAAGTATTCGCTTCATTTTTTTTCGTGGATTGAGTCTTAGGTAAATTAAAAAAAATTAAATGAGATGGGGGCTTGTAAATTATGAATACAAAGTTTCCTTATTCTATATTGAGTTGGCTCTTCGGAGCAGCTCTCATGTTTTCTTGTGCGCCAACCGATACCTTTGTTGAAGGATCTAGCGAGACAACCATTTCCGCTGAACGTGGCATGAATGTCGCAGAATCTGAAACATTTATGACAACCTTAGAAACGCTCGATGCTTCAGATCAGGTGACAGATACCTTCGAGAAAGAACAAGTGAAGTTTCGTATTCGCATTATGAATAAAACAAATGAGTCCCAACCTTTACGATTTCGAACGGGCCAAAAAGCCCATATGGATATTTTCTCAGGAAATCATTTGATTTGGTCAACCAGGTCTATGTTTTCCATTCAGATGATCGATGAAGCGGTGGTGCTTCCTCAAGATGTGTTGGATGTGACGGTGAAATGGGACTTATTAGATACTCAATATAAAAGTGTTGCACCAGGTATCTATCGGTTGAAAGCAGAAATTCTATCTGAAGAAAAAGTGCCAGTGCCGGGAGATGTTATTTTTGAAATTCAATAACCTGTAACCAGAAACACTGTGGAACGTTGGTGGATATGAAAAAACAAATCTTAAGCTTTTTTTTAATAAATTGTCTGATGCCTATGACGTTTTCGATCAGCGGTTATGCACAATCGCAAGAAACGACGATGCCGCACAAGGCCCAGGAACTGATCATTAAGTTTAAAACGGAACCTTCTCAAGATGTTTTACAGCAAATGGCAACGGCAGTAGCGTTTACAAATTTTAAACACAAACTGGTTTTGGATCATCATTTTGAAATGGTTGAGGCTTATGATTGGGCCAAATTGATTCATGTTCGAGCTTTACCTTTTGACAATCTTCAAAAAGTGATTGAAGACCTCGAAAAACTTCCCGAGGTGGAATATGCAGAACCCAATTATATTTTTGGATTAGATGTTTCTTTGGATGCTTTGGAATTATCGGTTGAAAAAGGACGTTCTGCTGAAACACGAACCATCGCGGGCGACGAAGTGGTACATGAGGAGGCACCATTGGTAGAAAGCCCCTCCGACAGCCAAGTGGTGGTCGCGGTCATTGATACCGGGGTTGCCTACGATCATCCAGATCTCGTCCCTCATATGTGGACGAATACTGCGGAAATTCCTGCCAATGGCATCGATGATGATGCCAATGGCTATATCGATGATGTTCTGGGGTGGGATTTTTCAAATGGAGACAATGACCCCTATGATGATCATTACCACGGAACACACGTTGCGGGGATTGTGACTTCGCTTCAAAATCCAGGGGATGCTGTGATTAAAATTATGCCGCTTAAATTTTTGTCTGCCGGTGGTTATGGAACCACTGGAGATGCCATTCGGGCGATTGACTATGCGGTTAAAAATGGGGCCAAAATTCTCAATAACAGTTGGGGTGGGGGAACCTATTCACGTGCACTCTTAGATGCCATTGTTGCAAGTTATGATGCAAATACCGTTTTTGTGGTTGCAGCAGGAAACAGTTCTCTCAATATTGATCAAGATGCTGTATATCCTCCCTCTTATTTGGTGCCCAATGAAGTTTCTGTCGCTGCGTTGGACAGCAGTGACAATTTAACATGGTTTTCGAATTATGGTCCAACAACAGTTCATGTGGGGGCCTTGGGGCAATCGGTGTACAGCACGCTTCCCAAAGAACGCTGTGATACGCCCCCGTGTTATGGCTATTTGAGTGGAACCTCGATGGCGGCACCTTATGTTTCAGGCGTTGCAGCGATGATTTTATCTAAAAATTCCGAGCTGATGCATTTACAAGTGAAGGAAATTATCATGAATACATCTATTTCTAACGCCAAGCTCGAAGGAAAAATTGGGCAAGGTTCTGTGAGTGCAGATGATGCCTATCTTTTAGCGCAAAACACAGAACCCAGTAGTGATATTCCACCTTATGTGCCGCAGTCCATCGGTGGTGCCATTGGGTTGACTTCAGATCGTTCGAGTGCAGGTGTTGGGGGTTGCGCAGCTGCCTTTTTGGATTCTTCTTCCAGCGGGGGGGGGCGGGGGCCTACTTCAGTGTCTTTGTGTTGGCCGCTTCTTTTTGTGGTGCTGTGGCTTAGAATGCTCTGCCATCGCCGACGAAAATTTGTGTTGAACCCATTTTAAGCCTTCTCTTTTATTTTGAATGGCACCTTCTAAATAGGCTGTTTCCACATCATGGAGAATTTCTTTAAACAAAATACCAGGTTTAAACCCAAGACGAATTAAATCTTTTCCAGAGACCAGCGGTTTTTTTAAGGGGGGTTCTTGGCGCAATGCTTCTAATTTTTCTTTGCAAAATTCATACTGCTCCATCATTTGATGACAGGCCAAACAATCCACCCGATGAAGTTCTAAATGATCGTCAAAACGCTCCTGCATTAAGAAGCGTTTGAGGGTGCTTTTGCGCATTTTGCGTACATTGATAAATTGTAAATGTTGGCGTACCAACGAAGCAATATGTTCAATCTGATCGTTTGAAAAACGCAACCGTCTGCAAATGTTTTTTGCCATTTGAGCGCCCACATCCACATGGCCATCAAATCGAATGCGTTCCTGGATGGAAAAGGTAGGGGGCTTCCCAATGTCATGAAGCAAGGTCCCCATGGCAAGTTCAGGGTTTGGATGGTTTAAATGGCTTAAGGCCAAGAGGGTGTGAATCCAGACATCTCCTTCTGGGTGAAATTCAGGAGGTTGTGCAACGCCTTTCATGGCCTCGGCCTCTGGTAAAATTTCTTTTAAAAGGCCAACCTCGGAAAGCAGTTTCAGGCCTTGATGGGCAGGGCCTTCGGTTAGAATTTTGATGAGTTCATCTCGAATGCGTTCCACACTGACTTCGTGAATCTTAGGTGCTAGCGTGTGAATGGCACGCTTGGTTTCGGGTTCAATTTCAAATTGAAACCGCGTTGCAAATCGGACTGCCCTAATCATGCGCAATTTGTCTTCCTCAAAGCGATGTACAGGATTACCAATGGCGCGAATTTGTTTTAAGGCGAGATCTTTTTCTCCATCCACATGGTCAATAAATTTTTTTTGAATAGGGTCATAAAACATTCCATTGATGGTAAAGTCACGGCGTAGGGCATCTTGACGATCATTGGTCCAGGCCACGTGATCAGGATGACGACCATCGGAGTATTTTCCTTCTTGGCGAAAGGTCGTAACCTCGTATTCTTTTTTTTGGATGAGGACAGAGATAACCCCAAAGGCTTTTCCTTTTTCAAAAGTTTTTTTAAAAAGAGAAAGAACGATTTCAGGAGGTGCAGAGGTCGCAATATCCCAGTCTTTGGGAGATCTTTTCATCAGCATGTCGCGGACACATCCTCCTGCAAAGTAGGCGATGTGGCCATGTTTTCGCAAACGTTGAACAATCGAAAGTGCGTGTTTTTGCATCGGAATTTACATTTTTTATGAAGTTCACTATACTGTATAAATTATGTTTCAAGCAATTGCCAGGAAGATTTTTGGAAGTGCCAACGATCGGTATCTTAGGCTTCTTCAGCCGATGGTGGATCGCATCAATGCTCTCGAAGCTGAAACAAAGCGAAAGACCAACGACGCGTTGAAATCCCAAACGCAGATTTTTAAGGAACAACTGGAAAAAGGCAAGCCCTTGAACGACCTTTTGCCAGAAGCCTTTGCGTTGGTGAGAGAAGCAGCCGTGCGGACGTTAAACCAACGTCACTTCGATGTGCAGCTCATTGGCGGCATGGTTCTTCATGATGGAAAGATTGCTGAAATGAAAACTGGAGAAGGAAAAACGTTGGTGGCAACGCTTCCCGTTTATTTGAATGCATTAACGGGAAAAGGGGTCCATGTGGTGACAGTGAACGATTATTTGGCCAACAGAGATGCGGCATGGATGGGGCCTATTTATGAGCTTTTGGGTTTGACCGTCGGTGTGATTGTGCATGGATTGAGTGATGAAGAGCGGCGGAAGGCCTACCGATGTGATGTGACCTATGGGACCAATAATGAGTTCGGATTCGATTATTTGCGAGACAACATGAAATTTCGGTTAGAAGATTTAGCGCAACGCGAACATCATTATTGCATTATTGATGAAGTAGATTCCATTTTAATTGATGAAGCCAGAACCCCGCTCATTATTTCTGGCCCCTCCGAAGAATCAACGGATAAATACTATAAAATTAATGCCATTATTCCCAATCTTTCCAAAGAAGATTATAGCGTGGATGAAAAAAGCAGATCGGCAGCGTTATCAGAAGTGGGCGTTACAAAAGTAGAAAAACTGTTAGGGGTTGAAAACTTGTATGACCCCCGAAATATTGAGCTCGTGCACCACGTCAATCAAGCCTTAAAAGCCCATGTCTTATTTAAGTGTGATGTGGATTATGTTGTGAAAGATGGCGAAGTGATCATTGTCGATGAATTTACGGGGAGATTGATGCCGGGTCGCCGTTACAGTGATGGCCTGCATCAAGCACTAGAAGCCAAAGAAAATGTTCATATTGCCAATGAGAATCAAACCTTGGCAACCATTACGTTTCAAAATTTTTTTCGAATGTACAAAAAATTAGCTGGGATGACCGGTACAGCGGATACAGAAGCAGCCGAATTTAAGCAGATTTATAAATTAGATGTAGCGGTGATTCCCACCCATCGACCGATGGTTCGTGTGGATCATTCAGATATTATTTACAAAACCCATCGTGCCAAATTTGAGGCGGTGGTGGATAATATTATTGAGCTTCACAAAAAAGGGTGCCCAGCGTTGGTTGGGACCATTTCCATTGAAAAATCAGAACTGTTATCGACGATGTTAAAAAAACGTGGGATTACACATCACGTTCTCAATGCGAAACATCATGAAAAAGAGGCTGAAATCATTGCACAAGCGGGGCAGGAAGGGGCGGTGACCATTGCGACCAACATGGCGGGGCGTGGAACGGATATTAAATTGGGAGAAGGCGTTGCCCAAAAAGGGGGACTTTGGATTATTGGGACGGAGCGACATGAAAGCCGTCGGATTGACAATCAATTGCGAGGACGGTCGGGGCGCCAAGGAGATCCAGGAGCTTCACGCTTTTATTTATCTCTTGAAGATGATCTCATGCGAATCTTTGGTTCAGAGCGCATTTCAAAGGTGATGGATACGCTCGGGATGGCTGAAAATGAACCCATTGAACACCGTTGGATTTCAAAGGCTGTGGAAAATGCCCAAAAGCGTGTGGAAGGGCATAATTTTGAAATTCGTAAACATCTTTTGGATTTTGACAATGTCATGAATACACAGCGCGAGGTCATTTATACCATGCGGCGAGACATGATGGGCGGAGAAGGGATACGCGAATACGTACTCGATATCATTCAGGATGTCTGTAAAGAGATGACACTTCCATTTATGTCAGCGGAGCAAGTCTCTCCGGAAGAGTTTGATTGGACCGGCTTAGAAGAAGTCTTTTTTCAACAATTTGGATTTAAATTATCATTGGGATCTTTGGGGGGAAGTCAAAAGCCAGAAATTCTGAAAGAATCTATTCTGAAATTTTTGGAGTCACAAGCTCTTGCGTTTTATGAATCCAAAGAAAAAATGTACTCCGCCGAGTTTATGCGTCGTGTGGAGCGAATTTTGCTTTTGGAGACCGTTGATTTTCTCTGGAAAGATCATCTTTTGGGGATCGACCATTTGAGAGAAGGGATTAATTTGAGGGCCTATGCCCAAAAAGATCCTATTTTAGAATATAAAAAAGAAGCCTTTGAGATGTTTCGAGAAATGACGTTTCATATCAAATCAGATTCTTTGGCCAAAATATTTCGAGCACAAGGTATTTCTCAGGAAGAAATGGCCCAACTTCAAATGAAACAGAAGAAGGCGTTATCTTTTATTCACGCTCAATTGGGCAGAGATAAGGCGGAGCCTTCAACGCCAGTGACTCGTTCTGAAGAAAAAGTAGGGCGAAATGATCCTTGTTCTTGTGGGAGTGGGAAAAAGTATAAAAAATGTTGTGGGAGATAATCAGTGATGGCAGATTTTGAAGATATTCGGAAATTTGGAGAAAATATTGGTCTTAAAGATGAGCCAGAGCTTGGGTTGGATGCGCCATTCGCCTTGTTGATTGAAGGGATTGAACATCCCCAAGATCGCGTGTTGGTGGAAAACGTGTGTCAAGAGAGTGGTTTGGAATTGGATATGGAAGCCATCCGACTGGAACTTGCAGAAGGGCATGTGTTGATTACCCATATGAATGAAGCCAAAGCCGCTATTTTGGTAGATCGTCTAAAGGATATCGATGCTCAAATTCAGCTGGGATATTTAGAAGATATTTTAAAGCAGAGGTCTCACAAAAAAGAAATGCGGCCGGTTTCTTCACAACCTTTGGTCTCGGCATCCAAAGCCCAAGCAGTCTCTGAAGAAGAGTTGTCCGAGCTATCTACTTTAGAAAAGCCTTTTCATGTTGAAGCGGAAGGGGTGATTTTAACCACGTCGCCCTCTTTGGAACAGCGATCGATCAAAAAATATTTGGGCATTGTTTCTGCTGAAGTGGTGATTTCCAAACAAGATCTCTTGGCGACGAGGTCTCAGTATGATGCAGCCATGCAAAAGGTCCTTGAAAAACTCACGAGTCGTGCCCGTTCGCTCAATGCCAGTGCGGTGATCGCCATCAGTTTTCACTACGAATTTATCCCCGATAAAAAAGTCTTCGTGATTTTCGTTGCCGGAACCGCCGTTGAGGTTTAGGTGGATTTCTGTGGTGTCTATTCATAAAATTTTACTAAGCATTATTTTTTTCACTTTGATGATAGCCTGTAGTTATACTCAGAAAAAAGGTGCGCTGACGTTTCCAGAAGATTTTGGGATTGAATTAAAAGATCTTAGTGAGATTGATCTTTCAGACAAGCAAAACTTTGATTACTTTTTAAGGGTCATTAAAAAAGAATTATCATTAGTAAAGAGCCGAGATGAAATTCTTCCAGAAACATGGAATAAAATTGGTCAATTGCTTGAAATTTATAGGTTGATCATAAGACACATTTCTCAAAATCAAATTCTCGTTCCTGCCAAAACGAAAATGGTCTTAAAGTTAGATTCTTTTTGTCTGGACCCAGTTCGACCAGTACCGCAACTTACAGAAGTTTTTCAATGGGTCTATGGTGATTCAGGGATTTTATTTTATGAGAAAATTTTAAAATATTATCAGAGTAAAAATCGCAGTCAAAAGGACTTAATTCAAGAGCTTATTTGGAATTTAGCGAATGGAACGTATTATGAAAATTATCCAGATAAATTAAAGAAACTCTTAAATGAGATTGACTCCAGTGCTTTTTTAAAAGTACCTTCTCGAGCACGTAAGAAAATTATAGAAGAAGGAATATCCGCCTTGGAAGGGATGATGGGAGTGGATATTCAAGGTGCTATTCAAATTGTTAGAGGGAAATATTATAGTCTTTCGGAGTTTAAAGCTGCGTTGGAAAATCTGAATTCTTCTTATGAATTACCTGATAAACAGTTTTATTCTGAAATTCCTAAGACAGATCTTTTTTCGAGTAGTCGAAGTCAGAACTATCAGTTTCAGAAATTTTACTTTTTTAATCCTACCGATGAAACTCAAAAGATAGACTTGGATCATTATCATTTAAAATCATTTAGGGTTGATGTGCAACGAATTGGCTTAACTGCTTCCTTTGGGGATGTGGATTATTTCAAGAAACAATTGGAACAATTTTTTAAAAATGTATTAGGCCAAATGGGTGTTCTATATCCAACTTTGAACGCTGAAGAACAAGCACTTATTCAAAAATATCCTTATGAATCATTGCGAGTATTTTGGCATAAATCAAGAGCAGAATTTGTAGAACTTTTAATCTTTCATAATAAAGGGAGTGAAGATGGGGAGGGCGATGCTTTTCGTCATTTTGTATGGGCAGGTTTTTTGACGCATGATTTAGGACAAAGTTTAGCAAAACGGTTCTTAAAAGCGCATGAGCAAAATATTCCTGTTAATCATCCAACCCGTAAAATGGATGAGCACAATAACAAAAAAGGGATGGAAACCGCATTTCAATTGGAACAAGACAACCGTTTTAGTGCTCGAAATTTGTATAATGAAGCTTTAAAGGCGATTCACAACAACAAATTAATTATCCTTCGACCCAATGGAAGCGTGCCAGATGATTCATCTTACCATTAAGATTTTTAAAAAAATAATATTGCTTAGCATTTTTTTATTTT
>JACQJD010000050.1 GCA_016198185.1 Deltaproteobacteria bacterium | reverse complement strand
TTCATGCTTAGGATGTTTAGGTGAGCTCAACTGATAAACTTAAAAGGAAGTTAGAAAGTGGTTCAATTGATGCACGAGAACTTAGAACATTGCTTAAACAAATGGGATGGTCTCTGAACAGAACTAAGGGGAGCCATGAAGCATGGGTGAAGGAGTCAAAAACATTTATTTTGGCAACGCATTCAAAGGATCTAAAACCCTATCAAATAAAACAGGCCCAACACCTATTACTTGAGGAGGATAAAAACAATGTCTAAAAAAACAAAATATAATTTTAAATATCAATTAGAAGTTACGTGGAGTGCAGAAGATAAAGCTTACGTTGTAAATGTTCCTGAACTTTCAGGATGTATGACTCATGGGGAAACAGTAGAAGAAGCTCTTCAAAATGCTAAGGAAGCTATTGGGGTTTATATTGAGAGTTTAGAGGCTCGTGGTCTTCCTATTCCGGAGCCCCTTTCAGAAAAAAAATTCTCTGGAAAAATACCTTTACGAATTGCACCTTCTCTTCACAGAGATCTCATGACAAAAGCAAAAATTTCCAAAATGAGTCTTAATAAATTTATCGAAATAAAGCTCAAAAAAGCCATCTAATTCAACCCTGATTTAGTCCGTTCTGAATTCACCATTTCCAAAAGAGGCGGAGTTCCTCAAGCTACGCTCTCGAAATGACACGCTGTCTCTACTACCTTGAAAGCGATGGAAACATTCATTGCTGTAAACCAGGGGACCTCCTCGGCCACTGCGTGGCCTCGAGGTGAAATGCGCGTAGCGCATTTCATCCTGAAATTATTTAAGCAGCCATTTGGAGTGACTGTCATTTTGATAGACTGCGCTATGGAGGCGGCATTGGCAATCGAAAGATTTTTTGATTTTTAAAATATACTCGATGAAATATCATTAAAATCAGTTTGAAGATTTTTTTTAGATTATCACCGGTTCGGTATGGACCCGGAATTCGGAGGGGGAGGGATTTGAACCCCCGGTACCCTTACGAGTACAGTGGTTTTCGAGACCACCACTTTCGACCACTCAGTCACCCCTCCAATAATGGTTGACAAGTTTTTATCTCAACGTTTATATACCGCTACGATGAAAATTGAAATTCAAAAAAGTTCTCTTAAAAATATTAAAGATGAAACCTTAATCCTTCCTTTCTATCAAAAAAATGGAAAAACAGTTCTTCCATCACAAGGGGCACCCTTTAAAAAAACAGTCGAACAACTTTCTAAAGATGAATCTTTTAAGGCAGATTTTAAAGAAGTCTTCTTTTTGCCCTATGCGCAGGGTGGAAAACATTGGGTATTTGTTGGTTTAGGCAAAAAAGAAGATATTCGTCGAAATCGAATCCGTGAAGCTTTGTTAAAAGCCAGTTTAAAACTAAGAGATCAATCTGTTCAAAGCATCACTTTTGCATTATCTTTGTTGGATTTAAATCAAAAATATTCGACAGAAGCTTTGGTGCAATTATCTTTAGAGTCTCTTATTTTGCCTCTGTATCAGTTTAACAAATTTAAGAAAGAGTCGAAGAAAAAGGAAGAAGTAAAATCAGTTACCATTGTTGTAGAGCATGAAGAGGAACTAAAAGAAGGAAAAAAGGGGTTATCCAAAGCCAAAAAATATATTGAAACCTGTAATTTTGTTCGCGATTTGGTCAATACGCCCCATAATGAAATGACGGCCCCTACTTTGGCAGAAATTGCAAAAACGGAAGCAGAAAAAGCCAATATTAAAGTAACGGTTTGGGGAGAAAAGGAACTTCAAAAAGAAGGTTTTGGCGCCTTTTTAGCCGTAAATCGCGGCAGTGATATTCCTCCCCGCTTTGTGATTTTAGATTATACCCCTCAAGAAAAAGAGGTGCCTACGGTATGTCTCGTCGGAAAAGGCATTACCTTTGATACGGGCGGCATTTCATTAAAGCCCTCCCAAAACTTGGATGAAATGAAAATGGACATGGCAGGTTCTGCCACCGTATTAGGGATTCTGCTTTTATGCTCAAAATTGAATCTTCCGCTTCGGGTGGTTGGGTTTATGTGTCTTACCAATAATATGCCCAGTGGTAAAGCCACAGTACCGGGAGATATTGTGACAGCTTATAATGGAAAGACGATTGAAATATTGAATACCGATGCCGAAGGGCGCTTGGTGCTGGCAGATGGGCTGGCCTATGCCGACAAAAATTATAGCCCTGACTTGATCATTGATTTTGCAACTTTAACGGGTGCATGTGTGGTTGCGCTGGGCAATGTTGGCTCAGCCATTTTAGGGACGGATCAAAAATCCATCGATCGCCTGAAAGAATTAAATTGTGAAACTGGCGAGAAAATTTGGCAGCTCCCACTTTGGGATGAATATGATGAAGATGTGAAAGGCGAGAATGCAGATTTGCGAAACATTGGAACAGATCGAGGCGCTGGGACAGCCAAAGCAGCAGTCTTTCTAAAAAGTTTTGTACGTGATCAAACCCCATGGATTCATTTTGATATTGCAGGCTCAGCTTATGTTCCGAAACCCACACATCGGTACGCACCCAAAGGGGCAACCGCAGCCTGTGTTAGGTTGGTCACAACATTTCTGAGTCAATACCATGAAGAGGCTAAGTAGCCCCTTCGTGATTCTGCTTTAAGCTTGAATCCCGCATAGAATAGATTTATAAAAAAAATCTGGCTTGAGGAGTCCTTGGCGATAAAAGCCTATCAATTCCGCTAGGTCCGAAAGGAAGCAACGGTCGTAGTGACTTTTAGGTGTTCAAGGTTCTCCTCGTTGCCAGTAAAAAGGATATTCAATGTCATATCTCGTACTTGCAAGAAAATGGCGCCCCCAAGATTTTGATGCCTTGATTGGACAGGAACACGTCCGTCAAACATTAAAAAATGCCATTTTACAAAATCGTTTAGCCCATGCATTTTTATTTTGTGGCCCGCGTGGGGTGGGTAAGACTTCAGCTGCAAGAATTTTGGCTAAGATATTAATGTGCTCTAAAGTCAAAGATGCCAAACCTTGTAATCAATGTTCTGTGTGCGATGGAATTGCCAAAGGCACAGCCATCGATGTCATTGAAATTGATGGGGCTTCGAACAATGGCGTGGAAGCCATTCGAGAGCTTCGAGAAAGAGCACAATATCTTCCCACCCAAGGACAAAACAAAGTTTATATTATTGATGAGGTTCACATGCTCTCACAAAGCGCATTTAATGCGTTGCTTAAAATCTTAGAAGAACCGCCCGCGCACTTAAAGTTTATTTTTGCAACAACGGAAGCGCATAAAATTCCAGTAACCATTTTATCTCGGTGTCAGCGATTTGATTTTAAAAAAATTTGTTTAAAACAACTGAGCCAACATTTGGCCCAGGTATCTGAACAAGAAAAAATCCAAGTGGACGCAGCGGCACTTTTTAAAATAGCCAAAGAAGCAAGAGGAAGCTTTCGTGATGCTCTATCCTTGTTGGATCAAGTAAGAAGTTTTGCGGGGGATGCCATTTATCTTAAAGATATTCAAGAAATGTTGGGTGCGGCTCAGGAAGAAGCCTATTTTGAATTCATAGAACGAATCTTTAAAAAAGAGGCTTCATCGGTTTTAAAGTTATTGTTTAATTTTTATGATCAAGGCCAAGATTCAAAGCAAATCGCAGCGCATCTTTTAGATTATGTTCGGATGCTCATGCTGGTGAAAATTTCCCAGGAGACTATTTCAGCCCAAGCATTAGATATCAGTGATGGAGAACTGGCTACCTTGGTGAGCTTATCAAAATTAGTTTCACTAGAAGAGCTGGAATGGTCATTTCATATTTTAATTCAAGGGATGCAACAAATGTCTTATACGCTGTATCCCCAGTATGTATTTGAAGTGACGGTCGTTAAATTGCTGCACTTAAAACCACTGGTTGTGATAGAGGAATTGATCCATAAAGTCGAAAAACTATCTCGAAATTTTAAAGGAGAGCCAGTTGCGTCCTCTGTGGGCGCCTCAGGGACAGCCTCTGTTGTAATGTCTTTGAGATCGAAGGAATTTTTATGGGAAGAATTTGTTTCCTTTATTCAATCCAAAAAACCTTCTTTGGCCGCTATTTTAGAACATGGTTACTTTGTTCATTTTTCAAATGATCAACTGGTTATTGGTTATGCACCAGAATCTGTTTTTTTTAAGTTGGTTTCCAGTCCTGAAAATTTATCTTCACTGAAGAAGATGGCGGTTGACTATGTTGGACGAGATATTTCCGTGATGGTCAACGAAATGAAATCTGGAAATGATATTCAGCATACAAGTCTTATTCAAAAACAAGAAAGTCAGCAGCAATCTTTAAAGAAAAAAGCCTTGGAAAATCAATGGGTGAAACAAACACAGGATACCTTTGATGCAAAAATCGTAGAAGTGAAAGTGGATGAACTTTCGTCTAAAGGAGAACATGAATGAGCAAGTTATTGGGTGGCATGGGAAATATGTTGAAACAAGCTCAACAATTTCAAGTCAAAATGAAAAAGGTTCAAGAAGAACTTTCTCAAAAAGAAGTAGAAGCCGGCAGTGGTGGGGGAATGGTGAAAGTGCGTGTCAATGGCAAGCAAGAAGTTTTATCGATTACAATAGAACCAGAAGTAATGCAAGATCGAGAAATGTTACAAGATCTTATTGCTGCTGCGGTCAATGAAGCTTTGCGAGAATCTCAGAAGATGCTTCAAGATGAAATGGGAAAATTAACAGGTGGTTTCAATGTTCCTGGTTTGTTCTAATGAATACCAAAATGCCACTTTTGAAAGTGGTCAATGAATTGTCTAAATTACCCGGTATTGGTGAAAAAACGGCAACACGGTTGGCGTTTCATATTTTAAAATCACCCCAAGTGTATGCACATGCCCTCTCGGAAGCGATTCGAGAATTGAAAGAAAAAATTAAACTGTGTTCGGTGTGCTTTGATCTAACAGAACGGGATCTCTGTGGTATTTGTGCAGATCTGCGTAGAAGTAAAGCAACGGTGTGTGTTGTTGAAGAACCTCAAGACTTGTTGGCGGTCGAAAAAACGCGTGTGTATGATGGGCAATATCATATTTTACATGGGACGCTGTCCCCCATTTGTGGCATTGGGCCAGATCAACTCAAAATTAGAGAACTCATTGAAAGATTGCGGGATTCCGCTGTCCATGAAATTATTTTAGCAACCAATCCGACCGTGGAAGGCGAGGCTACGGCTTTGTATTTGATTAAATTGTTGCGTCCTTTCCCTTTGAAATTAACGCGTATTGCACATGGGGTTCCAACGGGAGGAGATTTAGAATACATTGATGCGGTAACGATTGGGAATGCAATCAAAAATCGTGTGACGATTTGAGGGTGGTGAGCGATGTCTTTTGTGAATTATGCATCTCGAGAAATAAACTGTAAAATTGTATATTACGGTCCAGGGTTGAGTGGAAAAACAACCAATTTACAATACATTTATGCAAAAACAAATCCTGAGACCAAAGGAAAGTTGGTATCGCTTGCAACAGAGACAGAGCGCACCTTGTTTTTTGATTTTTTGCCACTCGCAGTTGGACCTATTCGTGGGTTTAACGTAAGGTTTCATTTGTATACCGTGCCAGGGCAAGTGTATTATGACGCCAGTCGAAAACTTATTTTAAAAGGGGTAGATGGCATTGTCTTTGTTGCGGATTCACAATTAAATCGATTGGAAGCCAATTTAGAAAGTTTGACGCATTTAAAACAGAATTTAGAGGACCAAGGATTTTTTTTAAAAGAACTTGCCCATGTGATTCAATACAATAAAAGGGATCTTGCCAATGTGGCTCCCCTCAAAGAATTCAGCAAACGGTTGAATGAGTTTGGGGCTCCAGAATTTGAGGCGATTGCGTCCCAAGGCATTGGGGTTTTTGAAACGCTAAAAGCAATTTCCAAAAAAATTTTAATGGCGCTCAAAGGGTAATTTAGATAGCGACCATCATTTTAACTCTGACAAGGAAGTCTGAATCTTGAATGGAGTAGGTAAAGCCATATTCCATTCCATTTTCAAATTCATGAATCATGTTCCAGTGTCGGTCCCAAATATGATCTTCGAAAGGGGGATCATTGGACTCTAGCGCTACATCTGCATACGAGAACATGGGATGACAATGAAAATTGGAAAACCAAAAAAGAGCTAGCTGAACATCTTTGACACCCATGGGAGCGATAATGCCAAAGTCGTCACCTTCTTGAATGGGGATGACCATCAACGGTTGGAAAATTTTCCAGCCATTACTGTACGGCGTTTTCTTAAAAATTTCTTTGGAAAACAAACAAGATGAAGAAGTTGCTTGTGCTGATTGAAATAGAAACAGAAAGAGCAAAGATAGTTTTACAACAATCCTTTTTTTCACTTGAAAATAACCGTATCTCATTCTTTGAAAATTTTAAAGGATAATTGACAGCCTCTTTTGCTTTGAATATGGTTACTGTCTTTACGGAACGATATGTTCCCCGATAGCTCAGTTGGTAGAGCAAGCGACTGTTAATCGCTAGGTCACAGGTTCGAGCCCTGTTCGGGGAGCCAAATCGCGCGCAACACGAACCTAAGTTCCGCACCAGTTGGGTAGGAGAAAAATGTTTTACAAGTTTATTCTTTTTACACTTTCAATTATTTTTATTCCTTCAACTTATGCCGATGAGCAATTCAAAATTGGAAAATTCCAATCCAGAGCTATTTTTAGACTGGCAGAAAATCTAAAAGAAGGTGCAGTGGCTCCGCTTATTATTTTAATTCCAGGTTCTGGAGCACAAGGGCCAGAAGAAATGATGCCATCAGAGCTCACTTTAGATGGCAAAGAACATTCCTTGTTTTTAGAATTTTCGACGCCTTTCAACAAAGGGGGAGTCCATACATTGACACTTGGAAAACCAGGCGTCGAATTTTTTTCAGGATGGAAGCCAGAGAAGTGGTTTTATGATCAAACTTTATATCGTCAACTTCACTGGCAAGATCTCATTGATAATGTGGATGAGGCCGTAAAATTTGTAATGGACCTTCCGAAGGTGGATAAAAATCGTATTTACCTTCTGGGACACTCTGAAGGCACGCAAATTGCTGTTGACTATGCAGCTCATCACTCAGGAATTCTTGGATTAATTCTATTGGGATATTCTGGAGAAGATATGGCTTCTATTCTTGATTGGCAACTTTTTAGACGAGAGAGAGATAGAATTTTTCATTATAGCTGATGTCGATTCAAATAAAGATGGAAACATTACCAAGGAAGAGGCGAATCAATGGCCAGAATTTCATTGGCTATGGCGGCCTGATCAAAAACAAATTTCAATTCAAGAAATTGAAACTGCACTCAGGGGCGATTTAAGAAGAACTATATTTTATGAAAATACAAAAAATAATCCGCTTTACGGAAAAGGAGTTTTTAACAGGGGGCCTCTTTATGCCTTAACTGCATCTTTAAATATATGTATATACGTTTTCACAGGGGAGCTGGACTTGCAAACACCTGCAAGAGGAGCTCAAAATTTGCAAAAAGCTTGTGATGCCATTGGAAAAACAAATTGCCAAATAACCATTGTTCCCGGTTTAGGGCATGGATTTTCTGAACCCAAGTCACCCAGAAAACATCCATTATTGGATTTAACATTGGGGCCTGTGGACAGTCGCTTTCAAGAAACATTGTTCAATTTGGCAAAATCTTTAAGTCGTTGATTTTCATGATATCGGAGGGCTCCTATTCTACATGTTTGCCGATAACATTTTCTAATTGTTCTTTTTTGTAAAAGACTTCAAAAATTTTATCCACGATTGCCATGAAGGCTTCTAAAAGGTGTTC
>JACQJD010000052.1 GCA_016198185.1 Deltaproteobacteria bacterium | reverse complement strand
TCAAGCCATTGCCAAAGAGAGTTCTTTGGACTTAAGTGGTATTGAAATTGTATTTCCACCGTCCCATCCCAAGATGAAAACGTATATCAACGTTTATTATGGTTTGAGACAACGAAAAGGCGTTACCAAAATTCGCGCTGAAAAAACCATGACGACGTCTTCTACCTATTTCGGTTGTATGATGGTGCATGGAGGGCATGCGGATGGTTTGGTCTGTGGGGTTACCAAAAATTATCCTGAAACCATTCTTCCTGCATTAGAGACCATTGGCATTCAAAAAAATAAAAAAGGGGTGGCGGGATTATATATTGTTCTTACGAAGAATCATGTTTTGTTTTTTGCAGATACGACGGTGAATATTGATCCTTCTGCTGAGACATTGTGCGAAATTGCCATTGGGGCTGCGGATTATGCAAGGTATTTCAACATTGAACCCAAAATAGCCATGCTTTCGTTTTCAAACTTTGGTTCTTCTCGTCACCCTCAAGTTGAAAAAGTGCGTGAAGCCACAGAGATGATCAAACAAAAACGTCCAGATCTTACGGTGGATGGTGAAATGCAGGCCAATGTTGCTTTAAACCCAGAGCTTATGGCCACATCGTTCCCCTTTTGTGAAATCAAAGAAGCAGCAAATGTGCTCATCTTTCCAGATCTTCAGTCTGGAAATATTGCCTATAAGTTGATGGATGAAGTGGGCGGCGCGGATGTGGTGGGTCCGATTTTAATAGGGATGAATAGACCCGTTCATGTGCTTCAACACAATTGTAGGGTGGAGGATATCGTCCATATGACAGCCATGACGGTTCTCGAAGCCAAAGGTGTAACGAAAGGATAGCCCATGTTGCCCACCCAGACTCAAGTTAAACCAAAAATACAGAAAACAGACCCCCCTGTGGTCTTTCATTCTATCCAAGATCGTTTTTATCAAATCCGAAGGTATTTTATTGAAAAACTTACCGTTGAAAAGCACGGAAAGAGTGGGTTTCAAAAGATTCAATTCCATCAGCATCTGGAGCAAGCCAAGAGCTATGATCAAATGGAACGAGCGTGTAAGATGTATCAAGAAAACTATGAGAAAGGGTGTTGTGATCAGGATTTGGTTAAGACCTTGGGACGGATCGATTGGCAAAAAGATACGGTGATGGCATGGATGGGCGATTTGAATGTAGCTCAAGGAGCCCATTTGTTTTTGATGGCGTTGCCATTTTTAATTTTCAAATATCCAACGCTTAAATTTTTAGTCATCGGAAGGGGTGAAAGTCGAGAATTTTTAGAAGCCTTGATCCTGAATCTGGAGCGAGCTCAACCAGATCATTTTTTTGAAATTTTAAAAAAGTATTTTTTAAAATTAAGTTCTAAAGAGCTTAAACAGGCCCACCATGCCTTTTTACAAAGGATCAAGCGTAAAGAAGATGCCCTGCTTTATTTTGAGCATGCTCGATCGATTGAAGAGCGTCTTTTTTTTACGGGAACGTTGTCTCAGAAAGATTTGGAGGGGTTATTGCCGCTGTGTCAAGGGGCTATTCTTTCGGCAGCTCCAGCCGATCAGATGGCAGCCACCGCTCGGTGTGTTTTGGCATGTGGTGTGGTTCCTTTGTTTCATGACATCAAAGCATTTTCAAAATTTCGTTTGCAAGTAGGTAAAAAATTAAAATCCAAAAAGCTCAAATTAAAAAAATTAAGGTTGGATCTACATTACATCGATCATTTCATTTGGAATATGGACTTTTGGATGGCCCATAAAGCTCGATTTCAAAAGGCAATGGCGCATTTTTAAAAAAGCCTAAAACCTTACTTCAGTCTTTTCTACAAGAATTCTAATTTCATTTTTAACAGGCCTCATTCGTGGGTATTGAATTACGTTACATTTTAAGGTATGACTTGCGATCTTATGTCGCTTCAATTTGACATCACAGCTCAAGATCCAAACACGGGTGCTCGCGCAGGGACCCTCACGATCAATGGCAAGGGGGTTCAAACGCCCGTTTTTATGCCGGTGGGAACCGTTGGGGCTGTGCGGGCAATGACGCCTTGGGAATTGGAACGTGCAGGAGCCTCGATTGTCTTGGCCAACACCTATCATTTGAGTATTCGTCCGGGGGAGCAGCTCATTGAAAAAGCAGGTGGGTTGCATAAATTTATGGGATGGAAGCAATTGCTTTTGACCGATAGTGGAGGGTTTCAAATTTTTTCTTTGCCCAAGGTGAAAGTATCTGATGAAGGCGTTTCCTTTCAATATGAGGTGGATGGGCAGAAAGTATTTTTAAGTCCAGAGCGATCGATTCAAATTCAAAATCAATTGGGTGCAGATATCATCATGGCTTTTGATGAATGCGTGCCTTACCCTAGCCCTTATCAGAAAGCCGAAGAAGCGGTGAGACGAACGACACAGTGGGCCAAGAGATGTGCCAGAGCGCATACCCAAGAAAATCAAACATTGTTTGGAATTATTCAAGGATCTACGTATGGAGATTTGAGGCAGAGATCTGTTTCCGAATTACTCAATATTGGATTTCAAGGCTATGCCATCGGGGGCGTGAGTGTTGGCGAAGGGTTAGAGATTATGAAAGAAGTTTTGGAAATGACGGTTCCTCAATTGCCCGTCACACCGCCGAGATATTTGATGGGGGTTGGTTTGCCAGAGGATATTTTGGCTTCTGTGGAGCGGGGGATTGACATGTTCGACTGTGTGATTCCCACCCGGTACGCAAGAAGTGCGGGGTTATTTACAAATCGTGGCAGAATTCGATTAACCCATAAAAAATACAAAAGAGATTTTTATCCCATTGAGCCTCAGTGTGGTTGTTACACTTGTCAGCATTTTTCCAGGGCCTATTTGCGTCATTTATTTTTGAACAATGAAATGTTGGCTTCTGTGTTGGCATCCATTCACAATACATTTTTCTATCAAAACTTCATGCGTCAAATTCAGGAAGCTTTAAAAAAAGAAAAATTTGCATCATTCCAAAAAGACTTCTTAAGTGGCTATGAAATTGCACCCAAAGGGCCTTCTCTGAAAAGACAATGGCAAGAAAAGTCTGATAGCGATGATTTCTTGACGTAAAGGTGAGTCAAGTTAGGCGACCAGGCTGTCCGAAAATGCCGTCATCCTGACCCTGAGCGAAGCGAAGGGGAAGGATCTCACCGTCGGAGGCGACGAGATTCTTCAGCCCTTCGGGCTTCAGAATGACTGTTTTCGGACAGCCTGGGCAAGGTTGACTTGCATTTTAATTCCGAGATCATTACGATACGTCTCATGGATTTTAAAAAATTAGAGAGTAACGTCAATGCATTATGGGAGCGACCGGTTTCTCATTTTTTCATTTCAGATTTTTCAAAATTAATGACTCAGCCTCCGTCAGCGCAGGATCTTTTATTTTTAATTTCCAAAAAAGCATCCGAGCGGTGTTTACAAAACAAGAACGCAGTGACCCCCGTACAAAGTTTACGTCATCTGATAGGCGTTTCAGAGTTATTTGATTTTATGCCAACGCAAAAAAATCGATGGCTTCCATTGGTCCAAGCCACATGGCAGGCGGTGTGTGAAAACCGTTCGGAAGTTTTAGATATTCAAAAGCAATTGGGCTCGCCTCCACTCACCGAGCGTTTGACCTTAGAAGTTTTGAAGCAAGAACTTTCCCAGCGGAAAGTCTCAACGCTGTATCCTTTGATTGTTTTTTTATTGCGTACGCCCAAAGATCGTTCCAAGGTTTTAAGTCTTTTGATTCAAGCGTTGTTAAGCGATGAGGCGCATTTGGGTGGTTCCGTCATCGATGTGATCCAAGTTGCCAAATTTTGTGATCGGATGCAGTGGAAAAATTATGAATACTTTTGGTTTCCAGTTTTGCATTCGGTTTTTTCTGATTCTCAAGAAATAGATGCGTACCCAACGGCTCAAGTATTTTATCAAAATCATTGGAAAACGTTATTGAAGGCACTTCATCCTCATGGAAAAGTATTTTTAGAGGCAGATGCCTTGTGGGTATCTTTAGAGCGAGATGAAAAAAACACAACGTTAGAAAAAATAAAAACGTGGATTGAGGTAGGGTATTCTATCCATGACTTGTGGGAAGCGCTCAAACTGTGTTCTGCCAGGCTGGTGCTTCACAGTGACTTTCATCATTGGGCAAGTTCGGTTGCTGTATTGTTATATGTAGAGGCCTTGGCGTCTAGCGGAGATAGGTTAGAGCCCGAAGATCAACTGAAGGCCTTTTTTATGGGGGTCCTCTTTACCAAAAAAATGATGATCTTATCCAAACCTTTTGTGGTTCTTTCAGCTCATCCCTTGACCACCCAGGCGCAAAAGCAGCGTCCGGATGTTTTTTTAGAATACGCCATTCAGAGAGGAAAGTCCGAAGAAGCTTTAGGGGCGTTAGAAGCCTTGATTCAACAACAGAAAGTTACTTTGCCTTTCTTAGAGTTATTGGCGTTTGCCGCTTCTAAAAACGATTATCGTGTGATGCGAGGCCAAGAAATGCGTTTTGGGGTGGCTGCCTTAAAAAGTTATCAAGAAAGCAATCACCCGTTGAAAGCAGATTATCTCAAAGCCTTCGTTCGCTTATTGGCTTTGGAGCCCAAAGATCCTACGATGTATCAGGCTCTTTGCAATACCCAGCGTATTCGCTTAGGTTCCTATGCTGTTGGTGGGGATTTTAATTTTTAGGGTCTTTTCTTTCATCGAAGGAATTCATTTTTTTTCAGAATTTAGCCGATAAGACATCTATGGGGTGGCGTCTCTTATGTGGGTGCCTTTTTTGGACTCTCTGTTTTTGGTCACAGCGTGTGTGCGCTGAGACCTTTCCAAGTCTTACCTATAAAGACTATTCACAACTGGATCAGGTTAATACGGAAATGGCCTTTTTGGAATATCGTCAGATGCTCACAAGGGATTCGAGGCATTTTTTTACATCTTTTGTCCCAGAAGGGCCTGATCGTTATGAAAATGCGGGATTTCAACTGATTCAAAAACTAAATGCGCTGCGTAAGAAGGATGCATCTATTCGAAAAACATTGGATGAAACAACGCCACCTGAACTGGAGGCGATGATGGAGGAGACCAAAAACCATCATCGCTTAACCCCCGGCCGTCGTTATAAAGCTTTTTCATATTTACCCTACAAAAAAGGCTTTGTGTTTTTAGATCGCATGGCGCAAAGGGCGATTGAGGCTGGAGATTGTCATGAACCTATTGCGCTCAGTCAGGTGATGAAAACCTACTCTCCTCATTATGAAGAACTTTCCATCAATGAAAAAGGAAAGTTTTTGGTTCGCCTTGCCAATTGTTATCAGCAGGTGGGTTTTAAAGAGGAGTTAGAATCGACTTTAAAAGAATTAGAAGAGATCTCCCCGAAACTTACCCTGGAGCTGTCTGCCAGTTATTTATTAAAAAAAATGGAAGAATTTAAAAAAGCCCTTTCGTCCCTTTCACAAGAGAAACCATCATGTGACTTGGATTTTTATTATGAACATGAGCTAGAAGAAGTGATCTCCAATGTTAAGTTGCATCTAACGAGATTGTGTTACGAACCCAAAAAATGGTGCTACGAAATTATTGATAAGTGGTTTATGACCCCCCCTCTTATGGTGGGCTCCTCTATTTATATTGTTACAAAATCGCGGCGCAAGGGTGAGCTTACTCTCCTTGTCTTAAATAAAAATACAGACAAGGAAGGAGGGGAGCTTAGAAATGAAATTGTGTTCGGAGGGGTTGATTCCAATAAAAGATATTGGAACGCTCAATATGAATTGAATATTCGAAATGGGAATCTAGAACTTTCAACAGAAACGTCTAAATTTATATTCGGTCTTGACGGTACCATTCTATCCAGCGTTCCATTCCATTCGAACTCATTGAATCTAGCCGCATTACAGTCGGATGAAATGGAACATGTTTGGTTTAAAGCGATTGTGGATTCAGATCCTGGTCCTCTGACACGTGCTCTGGAAGCCGGCGCTTTTTCCGATGAAGAATTACGTTTGTTTTTGGATCGTTTTTTTGTGGATCTTCTTTATGAAGATGGGCCAGAATTTAAGCCATTGTTTGCCGTTTTGGCCAAAAACCATGCGGACCTTTTGATTCCCAGGATGAAGCAAAGATTTGAAGGAGGGTTTTACACGAGCTCCCTTCTAAGATTGATGCAGAAGAATCCATCTCTTCAAACACCCGAGCTTTTAGATACCCTTCTGTCTGTTTATCACGAAGAACTGGGTTACGATGAGCTGCTGGCGGCTTCAGATTTTTTGACGGAAATTGCCATTCATCATCCTGAACAAAGCCAAGTTGTTTTTGATACTTTGTCCAAAAAAGAAGTGGATGCTGATTTTCCTTACCAGAATCTTTCAAAAATTGCTCGTTCTGATCCCGAAAAATACATTCGCCAGCTCATTTCAAAAATAGAAAGCCCACGCACCTCTAAAAAAATGAAAGCAGGAATGATTCAAGCGCTTTCTGCTGGCAATCAGCATCCAGGCCTTGTTTTACCGGTCCTTAAGAAAATTCTTACAACGCCTGAGATCGATGATTCTTTAACCAGTCATGCCTTGGAGGCGCTTTCTTCATTTTCAGTTCCAAGTGATTTTTTGCCAGTAATTAAAATGCATTTAAAAAGATTTGATCCTCATCAAGTTCAAGAAAAAGCCATCAAAGCGTTGGCAAGCATGCAACCGATGACGAACGAGGGAAAGCAAGCTCTCTTGAGCGTTCCTCATGAGACTTGGAGTACGTATAATCAACTCCTTGCTTGGGAAGCGGTGGCTTCTTTTGGACCCGATCAAACCGTATTTGATGAATTAGAATATAACTTTGATCCAATTCCATTTGACTCTACAAAAGTAAATCCTAGAAAAATACTCCCAACGACAGATGTTGATAAACATATTGCAGCGAAAGCCCTCTTTTTATCTGTGCCTTTATCCAAACATTCGGATTTTTCGGTGAGTTTGGTAAGGGCGCTGACCGCTACCTCAGGTCCCACCGCTTACAATACAAAAAGAGTTATTGAAGCCTATCTTCAAGGGGCACGTGTTAAAATGGGAATTGAAGCCCCTCAAAATTTAGAAACTTTAATGAGGAATGCAACAGAGAGAGATCAGCCATGGGCAAGAGATTCAGCTTATGTTCTTTTTGAACTCGGAGAAAAAGCCAAAATGCAGCAACCGTCTATTCAGCTTTATGTGGATCAACCGTTTGATCGAACCCAGGGGTATGCTTTAGAAGATTTTTATTTGGCAGGGGCTTTGTTAAAAATGAACCCCAATGCCCAATCTGCGATTGCGTTTCTTAAAAATGCCTACAAAGAAAAAGGACCTTATTGGGAATGGATCATGCTCGACATTTTACCAAAACTCCCCAGCCTTCCTCGAGCATTTTTCCCAGAAATTAAAGATGCGATTGTCAATGGCAATACCAAAGTGGGTGCTCAAGCACAACAGTTGTTGCGACGCCTACAAAAACCTCCTCGCCCTCGCAGGGTGAGCTAGTGAAAAAGTCTATTTTCGGCAGGCTGTTCAAAAAGGCCCAGATGCTAGGCGCCCGAGGAAGCGCGACTGAGGCGTACTTGAGTGGTACGTCGAAGGAGAGCCGACGAGGGCAACAACGCAGATGGGCCTTTTGTGCTTCGCAGAAATGTAAGGAAAAAAACTCTATTACATTGTTGTTGGCTTGCGCCAACAACTGCATTTTCAACAGCCTGCTAGTTGAACGTCTTGATTAGAGTGGCGAAATCTTCATGTGAAGGCTTCAACTCTTTATCGGTTAAATCTTTTAAAGGGGTTTCGGGTAGTTTTAAAAGTTCATGATGCGAGGGCATGTTCTTTTTAAAAAAGACAAGTCCCGTTAACACTTGGTGTTCATCTTTGGCTTTGGAAATGGTTTCTAAGGCTTTTTTCCGATCGGTGGGGTCATACTCTTCTTTGAGTTTCTTTAAAAGCAAATGCGATCCATCGTGCAATTCAATGTCCTTGACTTCTCCAGGTTGGTAATCCACCTTGATTTCTTCAAACGAAGGCACAAAACCTAACTCTTCCAGTGGCACGTCGTGTTCTTTCATGTATTCATATCCCTTCGTGCTTTCTTTGTGGTCGTTAAAAGTCACGCACGGGCTAATGATATCTAAAATTGCACAGCCATTGTGAGCAATCGCGGCTTTGATCAAGGCTTCCATTTGTTTTCGATCCCCTGAAAAAGACCGCGCCGCAAAGGTTGCACCACAAATGATGGCCAGTTCCACAAGATCCAAAGCTTGGTACTTGTTGATATTTTTATAATGGTCCAAAGCTTCGTAGTCTGCCGTGGCTGAAAATTGGCCCTTGGTTAAGCCATAGGTCCCATTGTTTTCAATAATATAAACCAAATTGGTATTACGACGAATGGCATGAATAAATTGCCCCATGCCAATGCTTGCCGAATCGCCATCACCGCTGATTCCAAGATTAATGAGCGTGCGGTTTGCAACTTCAACTCCTGTTGCAATGGAAGGCATTCGTCCATGGACAGCATTAAAACCATGAGACCGGTTCATAAAATATGCGGGCGTTTTGCTTGAACAACCAATGCCGCTTAACTTTGCTAATTGATGAGGATGGATCCCTAAATCATAGCAAGCCGAAATAATACCACTGGTAATCGAATTATGCCCACATCCACTGCAGAGGGTCGTTGTGAGGCCTTGGTACTCTTTTTTGGTTAGTCCAATGCGATTGGTTGGCATTTGTATTTCAGTTGGCACGGGAATTCACCTCTAAAATTTTGTCAGTGACAATGGAAGGGCGCAGTGGCAATCCATCGGAATAAGCGCATGCATGAATTTTTGAAACCACTTCGGTAAAATCGTTTCGAAGAATGCCAGTGAGTTGTTCATCGCGATTTTGTTCGACCACCATCACCCATTCACACTGATGAATAAAAGTAAGAACTTCTTCGTGAAATGGGAAAGCGCGAATGCGTAAATAGCGTGTTTGAATACCGTGTTTGCTGCTCAATTCATCTCTGGCTTCGACCACCGCATGGTGGCTTGTTCCAATACTGATAATTCCAATTTTTGCTTTTTTATTTTCTTCGATAATTGGTTTTGGCAAATACTTGGGGCTCAAATCAATTTTCTTTTTAAGTCGCATCATGATTCGATGGTAATCTTCGTTGTCTTCGGTATAGGCGGAATGTTCATTGTGCCCCGTTCCACGTGTAAAATAAGCCGCATGTGGATTCGGAGTTCCAGGAAAGGTTCGATAACAAATACCATCTCCATCTGAGTCTAAATATCTTGAAAATGATTTCATTTTATCTAAATCTTCTTTGCTTAAGACTTTGCCGCGGTCGTAGGGTTTTTCCCAATATTTCAAAGGGGTCGCTGTCCATAAATTCATTCCCAATTCAAGATCCGTCAGAACAAACACCGGGGTTTGTAAGCGTTCTGCAATGTCAAAAGAAAGTGCTGTGATCTCATAGGCTTCTTCAATCGTACCCGGATATAAGCAAATGTGCCTTGTATCTCCATGAGAGGCAAATGCACAGAGTCTGATATCCCCTTGTTGTGTACGGGTTGGAAGCCCCGTGCTCGGACCTACACGTTGGACATCACAAATCACCACCGGCACTTCAGCATAATAGGCAAGCCCTATAAATTCATTCATGAGCGAAATGCCTGGGCCTGAGGTTCCCGTCATGGCACGGGCACCTGCCCACCCAGCACCAATCGCCATCCCAATGGCGGCAATTTCATCTTCGGCTTGAATAATCGCAATATTTCTTTTTCCGGTTTTTGGATCTTTTCTGAAGGTATCTGAGAATTTCTCAATATTTTCACTTAAACTGCTTGCCGGTGTAATCGGGTACCATGCAACAACCGATGCCCCTCCCATGACACATCCCAAAGCAGAAGCTTGGTTGCCTTCAATCACCATTTTCCCAAGTGTTTTGGTGTCTGGTTTATAGCTATACGGATCTTTCTTTTGAATGTTTTTTTGAACATAGTCATATCCCAATTCAATGGCTTTTAAATTGACATCAATGACTTTCGGTTTTTCTGAGAAGGTGTCATGGATGACCTCATAAATAATTTTTTTGTCGATATGAAAGAGTGCAGCAAGGCATCCCACATAAACCACATTGGTCAAGAGCGTTCGAAGTCGGGGCTTGTCAAAATTTTCACGAGAAAGTTTTGAAAAGGGGAGCGGATAATAAATGGCGCCTTCAACGGTTTGCGGAACTTCTAGACCCGGAGAATCATACAGGACCACGGTTCCTTTTTTAATTTCTTTTAAATCTTTTTCCAGAGATCCTCGATTGACCAACACCCATACTTCAGCGGTTTGACGCATTGTATTATATTCTTTGGGGCAAGCACGAATGACAAACCAAGTCGGTAAGCCCTGGATGTTCGATGGGAAGAGGTTTTTGGAAGAGGTGTGAATGCCCATGCGGACCAAAGATTTAAAGAAAATATTATTGGCAGATTGACTGCCGGTTCCATTGGTGGTAGCCACCTTGACAGAAAAATTATTAATAATTTTAGCTTGTTGGGCGGTCATCGTCAAATCAGTGTATAGCATACGATTTTTTTTAAAAGCAAGAAAATTGGTATAAAAAATTTACTTAAATGAGGGGATCAAAGCTTCGCACCAAGCCAGATCGAATGGTTGTGGCGTGTTCATGTTGGAAGTTTGGAGATGACGCCGCCTTTCAGTGAGGGACGGTTAGACAAGTGGTCTAGATCCATGATGAAATTACTTTCAGCAAAATCTGCCCACTCATATTCTTTGCCCATTCGAATGGCATCGACTGGACATGCCTCTTCACAATAGCCACACATGACACAGCGTAATAGATCAATTTGAAATGAAATTGGAAATTTTTCGACCTTCGGGTTGTCATGTTCAGAGGCTGTAATCTTAATGCATTCTGCTGGACAAGCCGTTTGGCAGAGCATGCAGGCGGTGCAACGAATGGAGCCATCTAATTTTTTGGTTAAAATATGTTTTCCCTTAAAGCAATCGCTTCGAATACGTTTTTGTTCGGGGTACGAAATGGTTGGCATCTTTCGAAGTCGTAAAAGATTTAGGGTGAAATGTTTCATCGTTGTATAAAATCCAAAGAACAACCCTTGAGGATAAAGCCATCGATGATAGGCAGGCGGTCGTTGGATTAACATAAAATTTCCGAAATGGGTTTTGCGTTATCCACCAGCTTGGGGCCTGCTTCTATGTTTTGAGAAATGCCTTGAACATTGATAAAGGTTCCACTTTTTTCAGCGAAAGAAAGGGTTGGAAGCGCCAGGTTGAAGAAAGAATGAATGAGCTCAATCCGAGTGCCAATGACAATTTTATTTGGAATGGGTTGTGCCGGAAGAAGCCAATCCATAAAATGAGGATAAGCTTGCAGATCAGAAGGCGCAAATACCAGCAGGGTTTCTATTTTGTTCTGAGCGATATATTTCTGGAATGGTTCCAAAGTTTGATGATCCAGTTTATGTTTTTTGCTTACCTGTAAGATCCCTTGTGAGTTGGGATTCAAATCTTTTCGCATCAAAAGCTCATCCGTGATTGTAGTGTCGAAGGCGGATTGGGGATCTACACAGTGAAAAATACGTGGTGTTGTGGGTTGTTTCATAAAAAATGCATAAATATGATCAATTTCTTCCACCGTAAACTGTGGTGTGATCAAAATGACGGTTTGGGATGCCACGCATTTTCGAACGAAGGCCAAGGCATCTTCCCATTCGATCGGGGTCCATTTTCCTTCTTGTTTCATCTGGGGAGTTAAGAGACGGTGTTCGGCATTGACCTGTTTATAACGCATGGCACCGTAATCACACATCCAATAGCCATTGATGTCTGGGTTGTAGCGTGGCAACATCCGATAGGCGCGTTTCTCACGAATGTCAGCTTCCATCGTAATATTGCAGCCCGTCGAACATCCAGGACAGATCGACTTAAATTCTTTTAAAAACCACACGCGTTTTTTAAAGCGAAAATCTTTAGAGGTGAGCGCACCCACGGGACAAATATTGACACTGCAGAGAGAGTAATTATTGGTCAAGGGGCGATCGGCGTAGGTTCCAATTTCTGAGCGGTCGCCGCGGTTAAAAATAGCCATTTCAGACGTTTTCGTTACTTCATCAAAAAAGCGAACACATCTGGAACATAAAATACAACGTTCGCTGTCTAAGACGACATGTTTTCCCAGGTCCACCACTTTTCTTTTGTTCACTTTAGGTTCATGCATGTCACTTTCGTAGCGGCCATATTTCATATAGTATTCTTGCAGACCACATTCTCCTGATTGGTCACAAATGGGACAATCCAACGGGTGATTGATCAAATGAAACGCCAGATTCCATTTTCGAATTTGCGTTAAACCCGTGCTTTGGGTATTGACCTTCATGCCAGGTGCAATGGTCGTATTACAAGAAATGACAGGTTTGGGTTGGCCCTCGATCTCAACAAAACACATGCGGCAAGCACCCGCCACCGAAAGACCTGGGTGGTAACAATAATACGGAACCTTAAATTGATGCTGAATGAGAAGTTTGAGTAAGTTTTCTCCTTTCGGCGCTTGAATTTCTTTTCCATCAACGTGGAGGGAGATCATTTCTTTTTCATTGGACATGGAGGTTACACCTTCTGTGGTTAATGTGATACTCAAACTCATTTTTAAATTTTTGGACATAACTTTCTACGGGCCAAGCAGCTGCGTCTGCCAGTGCGCAAATGGTTCTACCGCCTTGCATGTTTTGAGAAATTCCTAAGAGGAGCGCAATATCTTGCGGTCTGCCACGATTGTGTAAAATGCTTTGGACTATTTTTTCCATCCAACCCGTACCCTCGCGACAGGGAGTGCATTGTCCACAGGATTCATCTTTAAAGAAATAGGTGACGACTCCCAAAAGATCTACCATGCATTGGGTGTGAGGGATAACCATGACGCCGCCAGATCCCAACATGGTTCCTTTTTTTTGACAATCTTCGTAACTCAAGTTTGTCTCTAGGGCTTCTTCGGCTGTTAAAATTTTTGCAGAGGCACCGCCGGGGATGACGGCTTTGAGTTTGAGTCCCTCTAACAGTCCGCCCCCCACCTCAAAAATAAGATCTTTGAGAGGAAAGCCCAAAGGGAGTTCATAGGTTCCTGGATTTTTGACGGGGCCCGATAAACAAAACAATTTTGTGCCCGGACTTTGTTCCGTCCCCATCTTTCGATAAGCCTCAGCCCCATGGTTTAAAATCCAAGGAACGGCGGCCAATGTTTCTACATTATTAATGATGGTGGGTTTTCGGTTAAATCCAGCAATGGCAGGGAAGGGGGGTTTGATTTTAGGCCAACCTTTAAAGCCTTCTAGTGAACTGATGAGTCCTGTTTCTTCACCGCAAATATAGGCGCCGGCTCCTTTGAACACCGAAATATCTAATGAATACGAAGTCCCAAAAATATTTTTCCCTAGAAATTTTGCTTCGTAACATTCTTGAAGGGCTTCTTCTAAAGAGGCAATACTGTCTGTAAATTCACCTCGTATATAAATATAGGCACGATGACATCCAATAGCATAAGAGCCGATCATGATTCCTTCAAGTACCGAATGGGGCAACTGTTCCATGAGGACACGATCTTTAAACGTTCCCGGTTCGCTTTCATCCCCATTGCACAGCAGATAGGTCATAGGTTCATTTTTGGGGATAAAAGACCATTTTTTCCCCGTTGGAAATCCAGCGCCTCCGCGGCCTCTGAGACCCGAGTCGATGACGGTTTGGGTGACTTGTTGCGGGGTCATTTTGCCGATCGCACGTTGTGCAGCGGTGTATCCCCCTTTTTCTCGGTACGTATCTAACTTTTGAATATTTTTTTCATTTAAATGTTCGAACAAGATGCGAGGGGTCATTCTTCTAGTTCCTTTAAAATTTGGTCCATTTTTTCAGGCGTTATTTTGTAATAGTAGCGATCGTTGATTCGAAGCACAGGTGCTTTATCACAGGCTCCCAAACATTCTTCTCTTCGAATGGTAAAGGTTCCATTGGCGGTTATTTCTTTTTCTTTGGCATTCAATTTTTTGAGTGTGTGCGCCAGGAGTTCTCGGCCTTTCATCAAGGCACAGCTCACATTGGTGCAAATCGTGATTTCATATTTGCCCACAGGTTTCTTGTGAAGCATTGTATAAAATGACGCAACTTCAAGTACTTTTGCAGGAGAAAGCTTGAGAAGCTCTGCCACATACTCAATGACGGGTTGACTTAAATACCCAAATTCTCTTTGGGCCAGATAAAGGGTTGGAATTAATTTTGATTTGGGCGTGTCATAAAGTTCTTCAAAATGTTGAAATTCTTTTAAAGCCTTGGGTGAAAAAACAATTTCCATTTTAGCGGTCCATTTCTCCTGCGATGATATTTAAACTTCCAACGGTGGCAATCGCATCTGCAATCAATTGATTCTGGATAAGTTTGGGATAGGCTTGATAGTGAGCAAACGATGGCGCTCGACAATGCACGCGATAGGGAAGGCCCGTGCCATCGGAAACAATATAAAAACCAATCTCACCATTGGCGGATTCAATATATCCATAGATTTCGCCAGTCGGAGGTTCGATGCCATGGATGACCAACATGAATTGATTCATGAGGCCTTCAATATTACCGTAAACATCTTCCTTTTGAGGAAGAACAATGGCTTTGTCATCGATACAAACTGGACCCTCTTCTAGATGGTCCAGGGCTTGTTCGATAATACGACAACTTTGTCGGATTTCTTCCATGCGGACCAAGTAACGGTCATACACATCTCCTTGTGTTGAAATTGGAATTTCAAATTCGTAATCTTCATAGCTCGAATAGGGTGCACATTTTCGAAGATCCAATTCCACGCCGCAGGCCCGTAGCAAGGGACCGGTATATCCAAAATTCAGTGCCTCTTCTTTTGAGAGCCCACCCACCCCAACACAGCGGTTGAGAAAAATTTTATTATTGGTCAGCAATCGGTCGATGTCTTTGACAGCGCTTCGGATGGATTTTACAGTCTGGTGTGCTTCCTCTATCCAACCATTTGGAAAATCAGAAAGGCACCCGCCAATGATGATTCCTCTTGGGAACAAACGTCCTCCCCCCCATTTTTCAAATAGAGAATATATTTTTTCACGTTCGGAGAAAGAGTACCAAAAATTGGTCATGGCGCCCAAATCAATTGCCCCAGTTCCAATGCAAACAAAATGATCTGCAATGCGTGCCAGTTCAGCAATAATGACGCGCATTTGTTGCCCCCGTTTTGGAATTTGGAGGTTCATTAATTTTTCCATCGCCAAGCAGAAGCCAAAGTTATTCATGGGGCCTGAAGAATAATTCAGGCGTTCGGTGTAGGGAATGGCCTGATGATAGAGATGGGTTTCGCACATTTTTTCAAAACACCGATGTAAATAACCAATTTCGACTTCGGCCTTAACAATTTTTTCACCTTCCAAGAGTGCCATGGTTCGCAAGGTTCCATGGGCGGCAGGATGCGAAGGGCCAATGTTTAAAACAGTTCTTTTTTCAAACCCTTCTGTTTGCAGGTCTTCTTCTTTTAAGTCCATGAGTTTTTCTGCGGTAGCTGCTTTCGATAAAGGCTGTCGTTGCTCGGCGGCATAATCTTTTCTCAAGGCATGGCCTACGAACTCTTCGTGACATAAAATTCGACGTAAATTGGGATGATGATCAAAACGAATCCCAAACATGTCGTACACTTCTCGTTCATTCCAATTGGCGCTGGCGTAAATGTCTTGGACGCTGGGGATGGATTGCGATTCATGAACGGCGACTTTGAGTCTGATGCGTTTGTTGCGATGAAATGAAAAAAGATGGTAAACGACGTCAAAGCGTTTGGAAGCGTCTCTTTCGGTTGGGTGGTAATTTAAGTAATCCACACCACAGATATCTAACAAAAATTCAAATGTTTGAGTGTTTTTTAAGAAACGCAATAGGGGTGGAATGGCCTTTGCTGGAACAGATACAGAAAGATCGCCTCTAAATTCAGCAGCATGCTGAATTTCATTGGGAAATCGCTCTCTTAGCACACTGAGTATTTCGCTCATAAGACGACCTAGTTGTAGCCAAAGCCCGAAAAGGTGTCAATTAAACAACTCATTTCTTGCATCCATTCTAAAAATCTCTTAAACTTTTTTGAGTTGTGTTGGATGAGGAGGTGAGAACATGTTGACCGAAGTTGTTTCGGATAAGGATCGTTGGCGGCAAAAATATCAAAAATATTATCTTGGAAAAGTGATTCATTATTATTCAAAACTTCAGGTCGGAATCATTGCGATTGAACAGCGAGAGCTAAAAGTAGGAGACGTGATTTATATTCGAGGGATCAGCACTTTTTTTAAACAATCTGTTGGCTCCATTGAATATCAACATCGTAAAGTAAAACGCGTTGGCCCTGGATATGAAGTGGGAATTCGCGTAGGAGCGCGTGTTCGCGAAGGCGATTATGTTTACGTGATGCCTCAAGAAGTATGAAATGTCGCATTCGTTGGATGGTGCTTGCTTTCCTATTCTTCAATGCTTGTACGCCCTCAGATGAAGAAGTATCTATCAATTTGAATTATTTACTGGGGGCTTTTGGATTACAGTCCAATATTTTTCATACCGAAGCAAAAGATCAGTTGGGCAGTATTGTGTTTTATCACTCCCCAGAGGTGGTGGCGCGTCTTGCGCAACACTGTCAGTACGAAGGTCAAAGTCGGGTGGTGATTCAAATTCAAGGGCATTTGGCACAAGAACTTCAAACGCATATGGATCATATTTTTAAAGGTTCTCTTAAATTTAAAAGGGATCGTGTGGTTTATATTTTTGGAGAATTGGCGGAGGACTTATTTAAAGAAATAAAACACATGCTGACCACCGATGATCTGTATCATTTCGAAGGAAAAGAAATCGTTGTGGTGAATGGCGCAGAAGCTGTTTCTTTTGTGGGTCATTTTAAAACCCGCTTTACACAATATTTTACTTCTTCTCCTAAAAAATTGAGTCGTATTTTTTTAACATCTTATGAAACTGCAAAACAGTGGACATCGGATGTTTGGCTCACATTTTTTGATGGCATACGTCTTATTTTTGTGACAAACGTTCTTGGAATTTCTGCTCAAAAATCGAAAAATGTGGTTCAGTGGGGTGCAAACACGGCACATGTCTTTTTGGAAGGGGCGGGGCTCCTTTCTATTTTCACAGGGAAAATTTGGGTTTTCAGTTTTGATTCCATTAGCAAAATGTGTGCGTATCTTTCAGGGGCAGAGTTTACGCCAGAGAGTGTTTTGATTCGAAAAAGTTTAAAGTTTGTGGCGGAGGCGGGGTATGTTGCCTTTTACAGCGTGGGGCGGCCCTTGAGGCATTTGAGCGGTGAGGCAAGTGGAGAGAGTGGGGTCTTTGAAAACCCCTTTTTGGTGATGGATGTGACCAATGAAGCTTTAAAAGACTTGACGTACGTTATGACTTTTTTAGAAACACAGGCCTCCGAAATTGTGATTGGCTATGTGGGAGATAATTTCGAACTCATCGGATCCTTTTTAAATTCTCTGCAAGATAATTTCGTTGGGGATTTGTTGTTGTTTATGGGGGAAACCATTACCAGGACGGTGATGTTATCCAGCTTAACCGTGACGTTGCTGGTAAAAGTTTCAGGAAATGGGCTGGCTGCGGGTATTGGAACACTTTCGGTTGCAAAGCCGCTTTCAGAAAAGAGAAATCAATTTGAAGTGTTAGGGATGGAGCTGGAAGAAGATGCACAGACCGTGTGGCACGAGCTTCTCAAATTATTGAGATTCAGATAAAGGGTTATCGGGCCCTTTTTGGGGTGGGGGTGCTGGCATTGGGCGTTCAGGAGATATTTTAGGTTTTGGCTTTGGAACGACGATGGGTTTGGGGGGTTGTGAGATGACAGATTGCGATTGCGGGTTTCCACGCACGACGCCCAGAGTATATT
>JACQJD010000051.1 GCA_016198185.1 Deltaproteobacteria bacterium | reverse complement strand
AATGAAATATTATAAATTCTAAAGAATAAAAACAGAACACTTCGTATCAAAAAAACAATTCCAATGAGCATCCATATGATAGGCCATGTATAAGGAATATATACGAATCTGGTATATAAAAACATCCCCACCAATAATGAAAAAGATACAATGCAAAAATCACTGCTGAGTAAAAAAATGAACCGTAAAAAGTTATACCTTTTAATAACAAAGGAAATGAAATGATTAAAGTTCATAAAAATAGAATACAGCAAAGTTTTAGCCTTGCAGTCACCTCCTTGTCAATTTATTGGACGCGCTGGTGCTGAAAACGCTTGCACATCCTCAAATAATAAACATATAAAATAGCGATGCAAAGCCATGGCTTAGGTGTTTTCTCGATCGATCAGTTTTCACATATAGGAGAAAACGTTGTTTTTGAAAAAGATGTGTTGGTGTTTCATCCTGAAAATATTGAAATAGGTCGTCATGTTTATATTGGGCACCAAACCATTTTGAAGGGCTATTATAAAAACAAAATGTATATTGGCGATCATACCTGGATTGGTCAGCAGTGTTTCTTACACAGTGCTGGAACGTTACGGATTGGCAATCATGTGGGCATGGGCCCGGGTGTAAAAATCATTACATCGTTTCACGAAGCAAGAGATGCTTCTCTTCCCGTCATTGATACCCCTCTTTTATTTGAACCGGTTATCATTGAAGACCATTGTGATATTGGAACAGGAGCCATTATTTTACCGGGAACAACCATTGGCAAGGGGTGCATTATTGGCGCTGGTGCCGTCATCACGAAGGACATTCCCGCCTATTCCGTAGCCGTTGGGAATCCTGCGCGTGTCATCAAAGTTCGTCATGAAAATCCAAAAATGAGAGCTTCTTTATGAATGAAGAATTTCATTCCTCCTCTTTTGGAATACAAGATCAAAACCAACTGGATCTTTATCAAGGAACCTTTCCATTTTTTGCTCATCCCACCGCAACCATTGACAACCCCAAATGCATTGGTGCCAGAACCAAAATTTGGCACTATTGTCACATTATGGACGACTCTGAAATTGGGGAAGATTGTGTGGTGGGACAAAATACCTTTGTCGGCTCTTTTGCGAAAATTGGAAACCGTGTCAAAATTCAAAATAATGTATCTGTCTATGCTGGGGTTATTTTGGAAGATGAAGTTTTTTGTGGTCCCTCGATTGTATTTACAAATGATTTAAACCCAAGAAGCCATGTCATTAAACGAGATTTTAAGAAAACGCTCGTCAAAAAAGGAGCCACTTTGGGCGCAAATTGTACCATCATTTGCGACACAACCATTGGAGAACATGCTTTCATTGGCGCTGGTTCTGTCATCACCAAAGATGTTTTGCCCTATGCTTTGGTTTACGGAAATCCTGCACGACAAGTAGGCTGGATGTGTCGTTGTGGCATAAAAGTGCCCTCTCCCAGAAATAGTTCTTTTTGCCAAACCTGTGGAATGAACTTCAATCTATTGCCAAATATAAATTTAAATTTATAATGCACTTACATGCAACTGCCTGAACCGCATCTAACTGTATTAATGCCTGTTTATAATGAAGAAGAAAATTTAAGAACCAATATCGCCCTTCTCATAAACAAATTAGACGAACTAAAATGTTCATTTGAAATTCTGATGGTCAACGATGGCAGCCTGGATCGTTCTCTTCAAATCATCGAAAGTTTAATGTCTCAAGAATCTAGAATTCGTCTTTTACAGCACCCCTTCAATCAAGGTATCGCAAACTCAATTATTACGGGCATTCCAGAAGCTCGCGGCACCTTTATCATTTTTATCCCTGCTGATTTGGCTCTTGAACTGGATGAGCTTAAAAAATATTTGGAAATGGCCCAGCATGCCGATGTCATTGTTGGCATTCGCAGTGATCGAAGAGATTACAGTGTGGGGCGAAAAATTGTTTCCTGGATCAATATTGCGCTTATCAAACTTTTATTTAGATTACCTCAAAAGCAATTTAATCATATTTGCATGTACCATCGCCGCATCTTTAAACAAATCCACATTGAATCACAAAGTGCATTTTTTGCGGCTGAAATTATGATTAAAGCCAGAGATTTAGGGTTTAAAATTTCCGAGCTCAATGTAGGCTATCTCCCTCGAAAACAAGGGAAATCGGTTGCCTGTAGCCCCAAATGGATCCGGCGGGCATTTTTTGACCTCATGACATTTTGGTTTAAGTGGATGAAAAGAAAATATGAATATTCCTATTACAAAAATTGATACCACTTCTGAAGATGAACGTGCCGTATGCGAAGTGTTGCGGTCTGGGTGGTTAACCCAGGGACCCAAAGTCAGTGAATTTGAAACGCTTTTTGCAGCGTATGTCGGCGCACCCTACGCCATTGCGACTTCTTCTTGTACAACCGCATTACATCTGGCACTTCAAGTGGCTGGTGTCAACTCCGACCACGAAGTCATCGTTCCTTCTTATAGTTTTATCGCAACTGCCAATTGCGTTGCTCACAGGGGTGCACGTACTATTTTTGCAGATATCGACTTAGATACATACAATTTAGACCCGAAAGACGTCGAAAGAAAAATAACTCCAAAAACCAAAGCGATCATTGTGGTTCACCAATTAGGAATGCCAGCAGATTTAAATGCCTTCCTCGAACTTACCAAAAAATATGAGCTCACGCTCATTGAAGATGCTGCATGTGCCATTGGCGCTATCTATCGGCATAAAAAAATTGGAAGTTTTTCTGATTTGACCTGCTTTAGCTTACATGCCCGAAAAATCATTACCACCGGGGAAGGAGGGATGATCACTTCCTTCAATCCAAAATTTGTAGAACAGCTAAAATGTATTCGATCTCATGGTATGTCTTTATCAGATGCTGAGCGACATCGGTCTCAAAAAATCTTATTGGAAGAATACCACGCCTTAGGGTTCAACTATCGCTTATCAGATCTTCAAGCAGCTCTTGGGATTTCACAACTGCATCGCATCGAAGATATCATTTCGAAACGTATTTATTTGGCCAAACGTTATGATGACGCTTTTAAAAACGTTGCTGAAATAACAACGCCTCCTGTACCAAGCTTTGTGCGCCATACCTATCAATCTTACAATATTCGATTGAATCAAAGAGAGCCTTCCTTTAGAGATAAACTCATGCAAGCATTGGCCAGCAAAAAAATTATGACACGAAGAATCATGGCCATTCATCAAACACCCCTGTATGCCAAGACTTGCGACAAACTTCCGAATACAGAAATGGCGGTAAAAAATTGTCTTCTCTTGCCCATCTATCCTCAAATGACACTCGATGAACAAGACTACGTCATCGATACACTTCTTTCATGCTTATGAATTTGGCCAGCAAAAAAATTGTGGTCATAGGGGGAGCTGGATTCATTGGTTCCCATATCGTAGATCTGCTTTTGAAAACAGCGGTAGCTCAAGTTGTTATTTTTGACAACTTTTCAAGAGGCTCTTTAGGCAATATTCGACAGGCGTTGAAAGATCCCCGTGTGGTGGTCATGGAGGGGGCTGACATCTTGCACACCGATATCCTCAATCAAGCTTTAAAAGGGGCTCATTATGTATTTCATTTGGCGGCTGTGTGGCTCCTGCAATGTCATGAATATCCCAAACTTGCGTTTGATGTGAATATTCGAGGCACGTTTAATGTCATTGAAGCAGCCCTCCGACATAAAGTCGAAAAAGTTATTTTTTCATCCAGTGCTTCTGTTTACGGAGATGCACTATCTCTTCCCATGACGGAAGATCATCCCTACAATAATTTTACATTCTATGGTGCGACAAAAATTGCGGGTGAACATATGTTTAAGTCCTTAGGCCATCAATATGGGCTCACCTGGATTGGCTTAAGATACATGAATGCTTATGGCCCGAGACAAGATTATAAAGGGGCTTATACTGCGGTGATGCACAAAATGCTCGATCGTATTGAATCGGGGAAGCCTCCCATCATTCATGGCAATGGGCAACAACAATATGATTTTATTGATGCGAGAGATATTGCCAGAGCGAATATATGTGCCCTCACCACAACTGCACAGGGCGAGTGTTATAACATTTGCCGTGGGATTGGAACGACCTTAAATGATTTGGCTCACCTGCTGCTGAAACTCAAAAATACCAACTTGGACATTCACTATGAACCTCAAGAAATCACATTTGTGACCAAACGTTTGGGATGCCCCCAAAAGGCAGAACGCGATCTTCATTTTAAATGGAAAATTGATTTGGAAGAGGGGTTAAGGGATCTGATTGCTTGGCGCACACATCACCAACGAGAAGCTTTATGAAAAAATATGCATTGCCACTTTTCATTTTACTCAGCGTCAATATCCTTTCTCATTTTTTGCCTTTTGAACGAGCCTCTTCAGCCCCCGATGATTTTTCAGATTATTTGCACGTACAAAATCAATCCTCAGCAACGCTTATTTCTAAAGCCATCACCAATGTCAATCGCCCTTTAAATTATTTATTTATTTATTTCCAACTAAAATGGACAAAGCTCAACAATTGGGAAACCACAGCTCTTCTATTTATTTCAACGTGCATTTTTACAGGCATGGCTTATTTTTTATTTTTAGCGCTTTTGGGAAATACGGCTTGGGCACTTTTGGCTTCTTTATTTTATTTATTGCTTCCGAACAAATTAGAACTTTTCCACATGTCTGGCGTCACCAATGTCAATATCGTATTTTCAATTTATATTTTGAGCATGCTCAGCTTTATTTATTTTTTAAAATCTGATCGATTTTATTTCTTCCTGCTTTCTCTCTTTTGCTACAGTGTGGGCATCTTTTGGTATGAAGTTGGGTTTTTGTTACCGATCGTACTCTTTGTTTATGCTTTTTTGTTTCGTCGTTCTCATACAGTCTGGGCTGCTTATTTCGTCATTCCGGCACTTCTTTACATAACATGGCGTTTTACAGCTGGTTTTGGCATCGTCCCAAATGCTGAAATGGGGCATGCCATTCAATTAGCAAAGATTTTTGAAAACATGGCAACTGCTGTTCACCATTATATAGGTCGTTATATGATGACCGCCATTCTTTATGGAATTTTTCAATTTCCAAAAATGGAAATTTTTTGGTTGGGGATGATCATCACAGGAAATGTTCTACTTGTTTTATGGTTACTACGCTGGTTAAAAAAAATATCGCCTTTAGAAACCAATTATAAAATAATCCTTTTGGCCCTATCTATGGTGATTGCCTTTCTCATCCCTAATTTAGTGTATGTGGTTGAAAGACGGCATACCACATTATCTTCTTTAGGAATAACCCTGCTCATGGTGGCTTGTTGTCATGGTTTAGGGCGTCATTACAAAAAGGTTGTATTTCCTGTGATCCTTATTTTTTTAATTGCATGCCAGGGCACAGCTTGGAATCAAGTGGTTGCCTGTAGAATTTTGCGTTCTGTCTTCGATGCTGTCCAAGAATATGAGCCTCAAATGCAGTCCTATGAAAATATCATTTTTGATCAATACAGTTTTGCAAATCACATCCCCTATACCTGGGGAGACAAAAAAACAAACGTTCTAGAAAGCTATTGGGCAATGCAAGTATTTACCCCTTGGAGTACGGCTTCGATGTTTTCTCTCTATGCCCCCCAAAAACATCTTTATATTTCACGCCAAGCTCTCGAAGAACAAGAAACCTCATTTAAAGTGCCGCTTTCTGAACAGGAATCTATTTTATTGCCCAAAGCAAAAACATTTTTAGTCAACTTTGACAAAGTATATGGTGGGTCTTATAGCCATGGAAACCGTAACAAATTCTAGTCAAATACAAGAACACACCCTGCACATTGGCATGGCACAATTATTGGTAGAAGGGGGTGAGCCTTCACGTAACTTTGAACGTGCCTATACCCTATTGCAAAAAGCACACCAAGAGCGCTGTGACCTCGTGTTATTTCCTGAATGCATGGATCTTGCCTGGACACATCCTTCGGCACTCAAAGAAGCTCAAGCCATTCCAGGGCCTTACAGCGATTTACTGTGTCAGTATGCCCAAGAATTTAAAATCATCATTTGTGCGGGATTAACAGAGAAAGACACCTCTCATATTTACAATTCCGCTGTGTTGATTGATTCAACCGGAAAACTTCTGCTCAAGCACCGAAAGATTAATCTCCTAACGCCGGCTGAGGATATGTATTCTATTGGAACACATTTATCTTGTATTGACATGCCGTTTGGGAGAGTCGGCATAAATATTTGTTCTGATAATTATATGGATTCCATCGAAATCGGTCATACATTGGCCAGAATGGGAGCACAGCTCATTTTATCTCCTTGTTCTTGGACGGTAGATTATTTCTTTCAAGAAAATACCAACCCTTATGGCGCAAAATGGTTTAAACCCTATTTTACACTTGCCAGCCTTCATCACTTGGTCATTATTGGAACAACCAGTGTCGGAGTCATTGTGGGGGGGCCTTACGAGGGAAAAAAAATGGTTGGCTGCTCGCTGGCCGTGGGCCCACAAGGCTTGTTATGTCAAGGAAAGTACAATGAATTTTCAGGAGAACTCATCACCACTCAAATTTCTATCCCAAATCATAATCGTCGGGGAACTGCCATTGGGGAACACCTGCGCCATCATGGCTATTATCAGAATCATTATCTTTTAAAACTGGATCAAAAACTTTTAGAACGCTCATGAGCCCATCCTCCTATCAAATATGCACAAAATGTATCATCGATACCACGGTGGCGGGTGCATGGTTCGATTCGCAAGGCGTTTGCAATCACTGTAAAACACACCAAAAACTAGAAACCACGTATCCTTTCAATTCTCTTAGACTTCAAAAATTAATTCGGAAAATGAAAGACCGAGGAAGAACCAAAGCCTATGATTGCGTTGTTGGTATCAGTGGTGGCAAAGACAGCATCTACGCTTTATATGTAACAAAAAAATTAGGCCTTCGCCCTTTGGCCGTTCATTTTAATGATGGATTCGGCAATCCCGTAGCAGGCGAAAATATGCAAAAAGCCACATCTAAGCTTCAGGTAGAGATGATCACCGTTTCTTCGGATTGGAGAGAATCCAAAGATTTACGAATTGCATTTTTAAAAGCTTCCACCCCTGACATGGAAATTGCAACAGACATTGGGATTGAAACCGCCCTCTTAGGGGTCGCCCACCAGAAAAACATTAAATACATTATTTCAGGGTATTCTTTTAGAACAGAAGGGGTTTTTCCTCTCTCATGGAATTATTTAGATGGAAAATATTTAAAAACAGTTCATCGCCAATTTGGCACTCGAAAATTAAGACCTTGGAAACCAGACGATCCAGGTTTTAACCTAGATCTGTCACATGTTTTTTATTATACCATCCTCAAACGTATTCGAATCATTCCACTGCTCTGTTATGTAAACTATGTATTAAAAGACGCTGAAACCATTTTAAAACAAGAATTGGATTGGGTCTATCCAGGTGCCAAATATTATGACGATTTATATCAAAGTCTCATGACCCATATTTACCGAACAAAATTTAAGATCGACCGTCGAAAAGTGATTTACTCAGCTCAAATTCGCTCTGGTCAGCTTACAAAAAGTGACGCGGTAGAAAAACTTCAGGAAGAAGAAACCATTGAAGACCCAAAGGTCATTCAATTATGCATTAAACGCCTTGGCATTTCCCAAGAAGAGCTCACGACTTATGTAAGCCAGCCGCCCAAGACATTCCAAGATTATGACACAAACTACCGGTATTTAAGGGCTGCGCGGCTTCCCATTTGGATCATGTCAAAATTAAAAGTTTTGCCAGCGATGGTATACGATAAATATTTTAATTGATTTGGGAAAGTGTTTCTTTTCGGAAAGCCTGAAAAATGGTTTCTGCGACTCTCATATTCCCTCGCGCATTGATGTGGATTTCATCTAAATAAAAATCTTTTACATGCCCTTGAAATAAATACCTTAAATCAACGATGGAACAATTTTCAGATTCACCAGTTTTTAAAGCCTCTTCAATTAACTTGGATTGTAAAAAATAAAGCGCTTCCCAATAACCAATCGCTTCTTTTCTGTCAATTTCAGCTTCTATGCGCTTGACGGTAATCTCATCATTGAGTTTTTGAAGTTCTGTTAAATGTTCTGGAATCCCCAACGGTTGAAGACCTAACATCACTTGAGTATCTATCGACCTTGCCTCCTCAATCAACAGATTCAAGTGATGGGCATATTGACGTAACATAAATTCATAGTCTGAAATATCAATTTTCTTTTGAAACTGTCTCATAAATAAATATGGGTTTTGGACACTCTGTAATTTTAACCAACTGGCCAAGCCAAATACCAAAAAGCTGTGAGAATATAAAAACTTTTTAACTCGATAGCTCATGGTAAAATCTTTTTTAGCATTCGCATAATAATGATCGTTATAAGCAGCAATCATCAGCACCTGATCTGGTAAAAACTTTTTAAACACACTTCGATAGAGGTCTACCAATGTTTTAGAAGAAGCCCCATGAATGCCACCATTGATTACCAAAAACTTCTTTTTAAATTTCTGTCGAAGTGTAAGATCACGATTTAATAAATCCTCCAAATAGTATGAAATTTTTTGTTTATAATCTGGAACCGTCCCTGCCACAAAGGATTCCCCCAACAAAAGAATGGTATAATATTTTTTTTTGTCGAGCGCCTGGGGTAAAACCTGCATAACATTTTCCACATCTCTGAAATCAAATTTTTGTTTGTTTGCAAGCTCTGTCATTTTCTCTTTTAATCCAACGGGTTGATTTGGCTTTAAAAAAAGAAGTCGGCTGATGCCTTCTGAAATAGAAAAAAAGCCAACCAGAACAAACGCAGAAAAGATCGTTTTTTTAACAAAATTTAGAAATGGGCGCTCCACCTTATTTTTTTTTAAATAAATCTTCTGCGGCTTTATATTTTGACTTTTCGGAGGAAGCATCTTCTTGCGCAAACCCATATTTGACAGCATCTTTATCGACAGGTTTTTTGGCAATGCATTGAACAATGTAAAATCCATTGAGAAAACGCTCGTGATAATAAAGAATCTGTAACTCTTTCAAGTTTTTTAAGAGTTCGTTGGGATAAAAATAGTCTTGATTGCAAAATCCAGCAATAGGCGTACGAACCAGTTGTTCGGTCGTATAGTTTTCAATGGCCACCGTTCCCCCTTGCACCAACGCACGCGCTATTTCAGAATAATACCGAGGAATGGGCTTAAAATAAGATAAAATAATTGTATCAAAGCGCATCAAAGGAAAAACATACATGTCCACATCGACGGCTTTAACTTCAATCGGTACATTTTCGAGATACGCCCATTTTTTAGCTTTTTGGATCGCGACATCAGAAATATCCAAACCCAGCACATGGAACCCTTGTCTGGCTAAAAAAATGGCGTTTCTGCCCTCTCCCATGGCCAAATCCAAGGCTTTTCCTTTACGCAAATAAGGATGATAATTTTTTAAAAGATCGATAGGTTCTTGGGAGTATTGAAATTCAGCTTTGCCATAAAATTGATCCCACATTTCTTTCTTCGACATGATTGATTTGTAACGCAGAAGTGACTATGATGCAATTTTTTACGCTTTGGTAAATTATTTTTGGGTTTGCGCCCGTAGCTCAGTTGGATAGAGCGTCTGTCTACGGAACAGAAGGCCGGGAGTTCGAATCTCTCCGGGCGCAATTTTCTTGATTTCTCTCCTAAAGATCTTCGTTTATTGAATCTCGCGAAGTCCTTGTTGATTTAAAATAATAATGTCTCGTCCTTCGATTTGAACCAATTTGTCCGCCTTAAACTCACTAAGACTTCGAATCACGGTTTCCACTGCGGTTCCTGCCATTTGAGCCAAATCTTCGCGACTGATTAAAATATGTGTTTTTCCATGTTGTTTCACTTGAAATTGCTTTTCTAAAAGCAACAACGATCCAGCCACTCTTTTTTTAACAGAATTATAGGCCAAATTTAACAATTGGCTTTCCATTTCAACCACTTGATCAGAAAGCATTTTTATAAATTTCGCAGCTACTTCTTTATTTCTATAGAGAAGTTTGAGAAAGTCTTCTTTGGGAATCTTAAAAATTTCACAGTCTTCAAAGGCACTGACGGACTCTGCATAAAATGAATTTTCCAATAAGGGCAAATATCCAAAAAAAGCCCCCTTTTGGAGAATTTCAATTAAATACTCCTTCCCCTCGTCGTGAGACTTATAAATTTTAACTTTTCCAGAATTGAGAAAAAATAAAAAATAAGGCGCATCGTTCTCACGATAAATCATTTCTTTCTTTTTATAATGCACCACCGGTCTTTCATGAGACAAATCCATTAATTCCTTAAACCCTCGGGATTCATCCAAGAATTGATGTAATCCTTCAACGCTGCGATCATAATCCTTTTTCAAAAGCTCACTTTTTTTTAAGCGAACTTCTACGACTTTCAGCAAATCCTCGGTGTCAAATGGTTTTGTTAAATAATCATCGGCACCCAACATCATCCCTTGACGGAGCTTACTTTTGTCGCCCATGGCTGTTAGAAAAATAAAAGGAATATGTGCTGTCATGCGATTTTGAGATAAGATATGTAAAACTTCATATCCATTGAATTCTGGCATCTTAATATCACAGATAATTAAGTCAGGAATGAGTTTGAGCGCTTGATCGACACCTTTTTTCCCATTTTCCGCTGTTACCACTGGATACCCAGCAGATTCAAGAATTTCAGCAATGCTCACACGCATTGCTTCGTCATCTTCAATCAGGAGAATTCTTTTTGCCATGACTTCTTTTTAAATAATTCCAATTAAATAATTGTTTCAGTTGCCCAAACCTTCAGCAATTTTGGGTGTATCGCAATTTGAATTTTTTGGCAAGCCTGAGAAAGATCATATAGGAACGTGAGTCCCATCATGGATCGTAGGCTTAAAATATCGTAAAAAAGATTATATCAACGTAAAAAAAACCAGAAGGAGGAAAACGTTATGAATATTAAACAAATATGTAATCGAAATGTGGTTGTCGTGGGGCTCAATGATTCTATTCAAGAGGTAGCACAGCGAATGAGGGAATACCGTGTAGGGACAGCCGTCGTTGTCAATGATGATATGCCCTGGACAACACCGGTTGGAATCATTAACGATCATGACATTGTGTCTGAAGTATTGGCAGAGGGGGGCAACCCAAATGCCTATAAAGTCAAAGACATTATGTCCAATGAGATCCTTACGGTTCAAGAAGAAGACGATATTCTAGAAGCCCTACCCTTACTTCACAAAAAAGGGATGAAGCGAATTCCTGTGGTCAACCGAGCCAATATTCTTACTGGAATTTTAGCTCTAGAGGACCTTGTGGATCTTGTGACGCAAAACATTCGCACCTTTTCAGCGCTGACACTGAGACCCCTTCAATATGAAACCGTTTACCGCGTCTAGAAAAAATAGTTCCTACAGGCAAACCGCCCCTTAAAGTGTATGTAAATTGTTAATGGAAAAAGGGATGCCTGTAGGAACGATTACCGACGTGCCATTTTAGCACGGGCCACATCTCCACCTTTATCAATAAAATAAAGCCATCCATCTTCTCGTTTAACACCACATTTGCAAACGACTTCTGGGGCTTTTTTAGGTGATTTTTTTCCACGGCGCACCATTTTGGCGCGGGAGACATTTCCTTTTTTATCCAGAAAATACAACCAACCTTTTTCTTTTTTAACACCAGATTTAAATATTTTTTGTGCCATAATTTACTCCTTTCAAAATTTTATAGCATGATTTCGGAAACGTTCCTAGAAAAAAGACTATTTTTGACATTCTAAAGTTTCTATGTCATGAAAAGATGGTTTTTAGCAGGAAAAAACAATGGTTTTAAAACCGAAACAAATCCAATGGCAGAAAAAGACGAATGAATTGGCGATCGTATGGCCAAATGCTTCTCGCCAACTCTTTCCTCTCCCCTATTTAAGAGAAAATTGCCCCTGTGCTTTGTGTAAAGAACATAGACCTACAGAAAATCCGTTAAAATTATTAGATGAACGCAGTGTTTTGGCCACCCAAGCCAAAAAAATCGAGCCTGTGGGGAATTATGCCCTCCGCATTTATTGGGGAGATGGGCATGAAAGTGGGATTTACCCCTTTGAACTCTTAAAATCATGGAATCCCCTTTGCAAAGTTTAAAAGCCCTTGTGTTAGATGTGCACCGTAGCCATGATTATTTTATGGAAATTGCTTTACAGGAGGCCAAAAAGGCTGCTCTGGAAGAAGAGGTCCCCATTGGCGCAGTTCTTGTTTACGAAGGTAAAATCATTGCACGCGCCCACAATCTTCGAGAAAAAAAGCAAAATCCTCTGGGTCACGCTGAAATCGCTGTTATTTCAAAAGCTTCAAAGAAATTAAAGGCTTGGCGGTTGGAAGATACAACCCTTTATGTCACCGTTGAACCTTGCCTCATGTGTGCTGGCGCCATCTTACAAGCTCGTATTGGTTGCGTCATCTTTGGTTGTCGTGATCCCAAGGCTGGGGCTGTGGTTTCGCTGTATCAAGTTTTAGAAGACACCAGGCTTAATCATCGGGTAAAAGTAGAAGGTGGCATTCGAGAGATGGAAAGTAAATTATTAATGATGCACTTTTTTAAAAAACTTCGAGGCAAACAAGTAGGCCTATTTAAAAAAGCCTAGCAGGGTGTTGACAAAGAAGCGTTGAACGAGACGTACTGTTTTTAAGGTCGATGATGCGATAAACAAGGTAGATGGGTTCTTTTAAATAGGCCTTGGTCATGGAGAGGTGTCCGAGTGGCCGAAGGAGCACGCCTGGAAAGCGTGTATACCAGAAAGGGTTTCGAGGGTTCGAATCCCTCCCTCTCCGCCAATTTTTATTGGAGCGAAGCGGAAATAAAAATGAGGAGAAATACAATGGGTGAACATGCCTTGAATGGCATGTTCACGACAGCAGGAGGGATGAGAATGCCGGAGGTGACCGGGTACCCGCTTGCGGGTGGTCACCGAGGCGGGGTCGACGACAAAAATTGCACCGCAATTTTTGATCGGTGACCGAATCCCTCCCTCTCCGAATTCCGGTCCATACCGGACACATCCTTTACAATCAATCGCCCTTTCTTTCCAAGAAAATTGACGTCTTTAATTTCGCTACCCCTTAACTACGAAGTTAAGATGAAAGAGACTGTCATCCCAGACGCGAACGCGAGTCGAGCGATCTGGGATCCAGGTATTTAAAGTCAGGATATTTTAGAGCCTACTTACTTCCACTCAATAACGCTAATATTAGTCCTTGCCATTGTTTATCATTTTTGATAATATTTAATCATGTGGATAATTCAGGAAAGCCCTGAAGTATATTTTGAGCTTGTAGAAGCCCCTGAACTTGTTCAGAAGAAATATATTATTTGGAAAGACTTGGTAAAACAAAGTGGACCGTTTTTACCAGGAAAGGGGTGGAGGACAGAAAAACTTTCAGGACCATTACAGGGTTTTTATTCAGCAAGACTTAATAAGAAATGGAGAGTTATTTTTGAATTTTCTGGAAAAGTAAAAATAGTAGGAGTGAGATCTGTAACCCCACATCTTTATGCTAAAGTATCCAGAAAAATATAAAGGGAGGATAATGTTATGAAATTAGGACTGCCCAATGAAGCCATTAAAGAGATTAAGGCTATTTTGGCTAAATACAATGCCAAGTATTATAATCCTCGTGTGGTAGCAGAGATTTTAAGTCGATCCCAAAGGGCAAAAATGCCGGATACAAAACTCAAGGATTTATCAAAGTTTTTAGATATTAAAGTAAAACCATCCGAATTTTTGAAAGAACAACGAAGAAGAATGGGGGTCACCTTGGCCCATGTGTCTCAATTAACTGGTATCGCAGTCCCAAATCTCTCTGCTATAGAATCTGGCAAGCGTCCTATCGGAATAGCCACAGCAAAAAAGTTAGCAAAAGCCTTAAAGATTCATTATAAAGTCTTTGTTTAACTAGTAGCATGAAAAAAAAATATCCAAACTATTACAGAATTCTTAGGAATTTTAGAGTGAATCGATATGCTTCACCATGTTGAAATATATGTTTCTAATCTTGAAAAATCTATTGATTTTTGGGGATGGTTTTTAAAACAATTGGGATATAAAAAATTTCAAAAATGGAATGAAGGAATAAGCTGGAAAAAAGGAAGAACTTATATCGTATTTGTTCAAGCAAAGAAAAAATATCTTGACGTTTCTTTTCACCGGTGTCGTGTTGGATTGAATCATTTGGCTTTTCATGCTCAATCTAAAAAAGATGTTGATCAGATGACAGAAAATTTGAAAAAGAAGAATATAAAAATTCTGTATCTAGATAAAAATCCCCATGCTGGAGGCTCCCAATATTATGGAGTTTTTTTTGAAGACCCAGATCGAATTAAGGTTGAGTTTTGCACTTAATTAATTGGTGTTGCTAATAACCCATTTGCAAACGAACATTTTATCTCTGAACCATCCTGAAAGAAAAAATACTGGACGCAGATAACGCTTCGCGTTTCTGGGATAACAAGTGTCTCTCACAATCTATAAGCGATAGAGATTCCTCGCACTTCGTGCTCGGAATGTCTATGAAAAAGGGAGTCAAGAAAAAAGGAACCCTTAAGGGCAAGAAATGGATTTTTTGCCGCACGGTCTCCCCACGTTTTGTCATAAATAAAACCTCATCCTTTTCTTCTTTCATGGTCTTTTCTT
>JACQJD010000055.1 GCA_016198185.1 Deltaproteobacteria bacterium | reverse complement strand
CCCCACATTAATATCCAAAGCCCCATTCACTTCTGTCGAATTCGTCGTATCTGAGTCAATCACCAAACTTTGTGAGGCACCATTGGTTAACGTTAACCCCGCCCCACTATCTACCGTAATCGATTGCCCTCCATTGTAAGCTGTATCCAGGCTTGTCACCAAACTTGTTACGCCATCCAAAAGCTCTAATTCATCTGAAGAAATCGTCGCAACATCCGTCACAATATTATTGGCCCCAATATTAATCGCATTCGTAATATTGTCAGCAGACACATCGATGCCATCGGTAACCCCATTATTCACTCCGGAAGAAGTAATGAGAATCCCATCCGTCATCGAATTTGCAGAATTTTCTACATTATCAATCCGAATCCCAGCTGTATACGTATCTGTGGTGGCAGTCGCCGTTGCTGCTCCAATAATGTCCAACCCCACCAACTCCCCATCAGCATCATTTCCTGTCAGCGTCAGCTCAATCCCTGCATTTTCAGCATTCGCCGCTGCACCATCATCTTGGGTAAGGGCTATCTCAATGGCATTTACGGATGCCGTTGTGGTTCCCACATTAATATCCAAAGCCCCATTCACTTCTGTGGAATTGGTTGTGTCTGAATCAATCACCAAACTTTGAGAGGCACCATTCGTCAAGGTTAACCCCGCCCCGGTATCTACGGTAATTGACTGGCCATTGTTATAGGCGTCATCCAAAGTGCTTGCGCCTCCGGAATGGGAATGAAGTGCGGTTTGGCCCCCACCCACCACTTCAGAAAGACTTGCTTGAATGCTCCCCAACGTATTGAGTTGAGAGGTTGTCGCTGTTAGACCTGCAAGAATATTTAATTCTGTTGTCGTTGCCGTTACCCCATCTAATTTATTTAATTCCAAAACCGAAGCCGTTAACCCCGATAAATCTATATTGTTCTTTAAGGAAGGCAATCGATTGAGAAAAGACTGAAGATCGATCTCTTGATTATTGCTATCTGTCATTAAGACGTCTTTGGCAAAAATGCGCTTGGCTTGCCCAGCCTCGCTCACATCAGAAATAAGAAACACAAAAACAACACCAAAATACCCAACGATTTTGATCATGAACCCAAAATTTTATTTTTTAGCAGTATCGGTTTTCGAAACAGTTTCATTTTTTGCACTTTCATCTTTCAAAACAGGAAGATGATTTTCAATCTGCGTTTTGGCCGCCAATTGTTTGATGTATGTTTGAGCAAAAATGTTCTGCTTGTTCACCAGTAATTCTTGACTGATTTCTTTTTCACATGCTTCCTGTTTTTTGCCTTTACACTTTTTCTTATTTTTTTTCACAGCCTCGTGAACTTCATCGTTGGAAACGGTCACTTTCGAAAAAATTTCTTGTTGAATTAGTTTTTCCAAAGAAAGATTTTCTCTTTTAGCTTCTTGCGCCAAAAGCGTTTTGGCAATCATTCGATCGGCAACATTTTTCTTAAAAGCAAGATATTGTGTTTTTTCTTGAGGCGACATCTCGGAAATTAAGTCCAGCTCAGATAAAGAAGCATCTCCTACTTTGGCCACCGCATAATTTTTAGGATCTTGCGTTGGAACACCCGCACAGGAAATAAACATCACAACTCCCATGATTAAAATCATTTTTCTTAGAATTATTTTCAACACAGAGGTTATCATAAGTAGGAAACAAAGAACTTGTCAAGCCTCTTTAAATGAAAATATATTAAGGAACTCAACCATCATGAAAACGATGTGTAAATATAATCAAAGACCGATTCTTTTTTTGTGGCTTGTTCTTTTTCTTTCTTTAACGAAAGACTCTTTACACGCCGAAATTCTTCAGCATAAGGGAGGATTGTATACCTTTTCTTTAGGGGGAGCTGCTGAATTTGAATATGTTTCTCCCGACTCGGATGATGCTTTTGCATTTACGGATGGGGATGCCAGGGTCACCCACGTCAAACGTCCTCAAAGTTTTAGAATCGATAAAATTACTTTAATGCCAAAACTTTCCATCGATCATTGGATTCATTTTAATGGCGAAATCGAAGCCTTTACCGATCGAACAGATATCGATCAGATGTTTTTTAGAGAAGCTTATCTATTGCTAGATTTAACCAAAGATATTTCTTTAAAACTGGGGTCCGACGATCGCTTTTTTAGCCCTGAATTTTTTTCATCTTTGCCACTGCCAGATGAAGATAAAAGAGTCACCGAAGCTTACCCGCTGCTCGGCGTTTCTTTTTGGGAAGATGAAGATTTAGGCCTTTGGCTGGAAGGCACGCACACCCTTTCCGAACGATGGGCAGTTTTCTGGAATGGGGCACTCACCAATGGGCCCACCTTCGACCATGACGAAGTCACCCGTGCCCACATGTATCCTATTTTTGCATTTGACCGAGATCTGACCAACGTTAATTTTGATACCAACGATTTTAAGGATATCTCGCTAGGCTTCGGAACTTCCTTTCAGCTCATCAAAAATATCTCCAAAATAAAATTTTTGGCTTTCGGCACTTACTCAAAGCTTACAGGGTTTGATATCGATTTTTTAGTTCAAACCCTACCCGGTTATTCATCTCGTTCAACCATTAATCAATTTTGGGGTGGAAATGGCGAATTTACATGGAATGTCTTTAATTTAATGGGCCAATATATTCACTCACAACAAGGAAATCTCGTGAGGGAAGGCTATTATGTACAACCCACCCTCACTTGGCAGTTTAAAATGCGTGAGCTCCGAATGGTTCAAGTGGTCAGTCGTTACAATGCCCTTTGGACCAGTAACCGTGGCGGGTACTCTACCAAAACCTCAGCAAGCCCTTTTACCTGGGACCGTTCCACGTATTCATTTGGTCTAAATTTTGGTTTTTATAATGCTGTGCTTTTCAAAAATGAATATCATTTTAATGATGAAGAAACGGCCTCAATCCCCAAGCACGTCAACAATAATGAATTTATTTCTCAATTAGAAATTCGTTTCTAATAACGGAGGGTGTCGAAAAACTGTCATTCTTCACACTGGGCACTTGTGGCGTAAGACGAGGAATCTACGATGAGATCCCTCGAGCTTTCAGCTCTCGGGATGACCTTTTTGACGGCTCTCGGGATGACTTATTCGATAGTCTCCGTTTCTAATAGCGATGGTCTCGTTTCATGGATCGGGCCGCTTCTCTATCTAACTCCTTCTTTCGAATCGACTCGCGCTTGTCTCCTTTTTTCTTACTCTTTCCCAAGGCAATTTCGATCTTGGCTTTCCCTTCTTTAAAGTAAATTTTTAAGGGAACCAGCGTGTACCCTTTGATTTGGGCTTTCCCATAGAGTTTTGAAATTTCATGTCGATGCAATAACAATTTTCGAGTTCGCGTGGGGTCATGATTAAATTGGTTTGCCGCTTTATAAGCACCAATGTGACAATTGAGCAAAAACGCTTCGTCATTGCGAACCATGACATAGCTATCTTTGAGCTGAACATCGCCTTGTCGCAAAGATTTTACTTCGGACCCCAGCAATACCATACCCGCTTCAAGACTATCTTCTAAATGATAGTGAAAGGGAGCTTGACGATTCGTACAAACAATTTTGATCCCGGTCGGTTTGGTCACGACTTATAACTTCTGTAATTCTGATTTATCTGGAACCACTTTAAAAGGAGGCGCCACAATACCACCTGACATAATGAGCTTAAAGGCATCTTCGACCGTCATATCTAAATAGGTCACTTCCGATTCTGCGGCCATTAAAAAAAAACCAGAAGTCGGATTGGGCGTTGTTGGAATAAAAATATTGTACACGCGCTCTTTCGTCTTTTCTTGCGTTTCCCCTTGAGCAACCGAGGTCAAAAATCCAATACTGTAAATGCCTTTTCGGGGGTACTCCAGCATGACCACCTTTTGTTTTTTTTCTTTTGAAGCAGAAAGAAAAATGGTGTCTAAAAGCTGTTTGATGCCACCATAAATCCCTCTCATCACCGGAATTTTTTGAATGAAATTTTCCCCGCCCCCTAACAAAAAACGAATAAAATAAAGTCGCCCCAAAAGCCCCACCACAATTAAAAAGGCAAGTGCAAATACAATGCCAAGGCCTGGAATTTTAAAACCCAAATAGGTTTCGGGTTTAATCACTTCTGGCAACACAACGAGCCCATCAAAAAAATGGATAATCCATGTAATGAGGTAAAAAGACCCTGCCAACGGAACGGTAATTAAAATGCCCGCAATTAAATTATTTCGAAGAAAATGTCTGACTTGTTTCATATTAGGGGTCAAGCTCAATGTTATCAATCAACCGTGCTTTTCCTAAAAAAAGTGCCACGGCCAATACACACTTCTTATGAATGGTTACCACGTCTTCGAGGGTTAATGCATCACAAATTTGAATATACTGAATTTGTCCAGATGGCATGTTCTCCCGAATGTAGGAGGCAACGGCATGAATGAAAACGTCCGATTGACGTTCTCCTTGCTCAAAAAGGTGTTTGGCCAGGGTTAAAGCGCGATACAGATGCGCTGCACATTCTCGCTCAGATTCGTTCAAATACCGATTGCGAGAACTCATCGCCAAGCCATCTTTTTCTCTGACAATAGGTCCTCGTAGAATCGACGTATCGAGATGTAAATCTTGAACCATTTGCTCAATCACACGACATTGCTGATAATCTTTTTGCCCAAAGACAGCGATATCGGGCGACACCCAGTGAAACAATTTTAAAACAATCGTGGCCACACCTTCAAAATGATGGGGACGGAATTTTCCACATAAGTTTTTAGAAAGCTCGGAAACACCCACTTTGGTTTGAAATCCTGGCGGAAAAATTTCCCGGGGGTTCGGAACAAACACCACGTCTATATCGAGTTCCTCTAATAACGCAAAATCAGATCTCAGATCCTGAGGGTATTGCGCCAAATCTTCCTGAGCTGAAAACTGGAGCGGATTGACAAAAATACTCACAGCCACATGATCTGAAAATTGTTTGGCCAAACGCACCAAGGAAAGATGCCCCTCGTGCAAAGCCCCCATCGTGGGCACAAATCCAATCCGCCGCCCACGGCGATGACATAAGGCAGACCAGGTTTTAATTTCGACAATGTTTTGAATCGCTTCCATATCCTGAGGGAGTATTAAACAAGGGTGTTTCTAGAGCTAGCCTTCTAAAGTTTTTCGCAATTAATTCCCACATCTCAGATCTCAGATCTCTTCTACAGGGGTTGGAGATATAGACTCCTCGTTCCAACTCCCTATAGAAGAGATCTGAGATGTGGGACACAAATTGGGCGTCCTTTTAAGTCTCTCCCTAAAAGCAACCTTCTGTAAATCCTCCTTTTTTGAATGGCTCACCACTCTTTTCACCAAGCCCCATCTATGTTTTAACTTCTCCATAAGAGTGCTCTTTCAACGGAAATTCACCCGCTTTGACTTCTCGTGCATATTGCTGAATCACTTCTTGAACCACCGCGGAGCCATTTAAGTACTGCTTCACAAACTTTGGCTTGAAATTTTGAAACATTCCGAGAATATCGTAGAGAACGAGCACCTGTCCATCACAGTATGGCCCAGCCCCCACACCAATGGTTGGAATGGAAAGTTGTTCTGTGATCTCACGTGCAAGATCCAGTGGCATGGATTCCAATACCAACGCATAGACTCCCGCCGCTTCTAATGCCTTGGCTTGATCGATGAGTTCTTTCCGTCGAGAGACTTCTTTTCCCTGAACTTTAAATCCACCCCAGCGGTGGACCGACTGAGGCGTCATGCCGATATGGCCCATCACCGGAATTCCCACCTCTATCATACGACGAATGGTTTCACACAACGCTTCCCCAGCCCCTTCTACTTTTACACTCTGGGCTCCCGCTTGAATCAATCGCCCGGCATTTAAAATCGTATCTTCCATAGATATCTGAAAACTCAAAAAGGGCATGTCCGACACCAAATGCGCTGTGTGAAGCCCTCGGTGAACACATTGCGTATGATAGATCATCTCAGCCATCGTCACTTCCAAAGTGGTTTGTTTTCCCTGAACCACCATCCCCAAAGAATCACCCACCAAAACAATATCCACCCACGCATCCACCAATGAAGCAAAGGTGGCATCATAGGCCGTCACCGCCACAATTTTTGGATTTTGTTTTTGAAATTCTAAAATAGACTTTCGCATCAGGATGGTAACTGGGTTGACAAAACGATCCCCGTTTGAAAAACCCTGCCTCCAATTAAATATCCATCGGGATGATACCCAATATCGTAGTAATTTTCTTTTCGAATTTTGCGTGTTTCAAGCTGATCCAGTTGAAGCTGAACATCCACGGTAACAGGGTGCCCCATCCATTCTTTAAAAGCATAAGACACGCCGGAATTAAAAATATGGGTTGTCGTATCTAAAAAATTACTTTGGGCTTCCTGGGTCTCGACATGTTCTGGTTCGTACCGATACTGGCTGTGAAATCGCCATTTTCGCCAGGGAATTTCAAGATGAATACTGGGTGAAAATATATTTTTAAAAGCAACCATCGGTTGGCTTGTTTTCATGCCCCCTGGATTCATTATTGCTAAGACATTCGTTGAGGGCTTATATTTTTTCCAATGCTTCCAATTTAAACCCAACCCAATATTCATCCCATGGATCCATCGGTAGTCTATTTGTCCTTGAACCATTTCCGGCTCATAAAACAAGGCTGATTGGCTTAAAAAGCTTACGGCTGGAAAATGAATTTCACCTGTCTGGTCATCTTGAGTTCCCATAAAAACAAGATCGGTGGTGTTTTGTAAACTCATGGCATAATCTAGCGGTGCATGCCAGGCACCTGCAATCCCCCAGGTTTTTGATTGATAAGAACACCCCAAAATGGGTGCCACAGCAGGTTTTACATCCATCGCCAGATCAAAAGTTGAATTCGTACCATTCACATTGACACGCGTATTGGCCGCCGTCGTTAAATAAAAATTTCCAGAAATGCCTAACGAAAAATTTTTAAGGGGTTCGAAACCCATTCCCGCAATGACTGAAAAATGTCGCGCATTTCCAAAATAGGCCCCATAGGCAGGCATATACATTTCTTGGGTTTTGACATTGAGCAAGAAATCTTTGGGAAGATACGCCCATAACCCAAAAGTAACGTAGGACATCGGGAAAATAAGCCCCGTATTGAGCCCACTTGGGGACGCATCGTTGGTGTTCACATCCCCATAGGCCACTGATTTTCCAATAGAGCCATTTTGAATCACAATGTCTTGGATGGGATGAAAAAAATGAAACGCCTTAAATGCCCCCATGGAAAACTGAATTTTTTGGGCAAACGCCAACCCTGCCGGATTATGATAGGTAGCGGAAGGGTCCATCCATACATGCGTATTGGCAAGCCCCCCTGCCTCCCAAGAAGGATAAGCACTCATTTCTGAAACATGTAAAGATGATGCAAATACCCTTGAAAGGACAATCAATATAAATCCTAATGCAATGACCAATACACGAAGGAACATCATGGGCGGGGATTTTAACTGATAGGGCAAGATTAAGCAACCTTCCCATTTGCTTGCCGTTCTGGAATTGTGTGATATAAGTGTACATTCATTTTTAGATTCAATGAATACTATTCTAAAATGGTTGATCCTCAATCGGGTATGGCCTATGCCCCCTTTAACTTTATTCATTTTCATTTTACTTACCATCTCTCCTGCCTCAGCAGAATCTCTTCACCAAAAATTGGCGGTCGATATCGTTAAATCACTTCTTCGAAAAGCTCAGGATCCGGCAACACAAACCAAGTCCTGGCAAGAATTGCTGGGCGCCACCCTAGAAGAAACGTTAACCTTAGAAGCCCAACAAGAGCTACGCACTTTTGGCGCACAACGCTCTCAAAAATTTCTAGACCAACTCAATGGTTCCTGGGGAACACGCACCCTAAACCGAAACCTAAAAGGCCCCCTGTATGAAAAAATGTCACAAGAAGCAGCGGTTCAAGGACGAGCACATTTAGAACAATTTGTTGAAGAATTAAATGGCGCTTTAAAAAGCAAAGATGAGCTTTTGGCTTATATCGAAAAGAGAGGATGGGTTCGTAGGGACATTATTTCGTCAGAAGAACTTCAAACTTTAAGTAGCTTACAAACCAGATTTGAACCTGAACTCGCAAACATCGCGGGGAAACGTGCGCTCCGTACATTGGACGAGCTTCGTCAATTTCATCTGCGAAAGAATTTTGAGGCTCTACGAGTTCAAGCCAGCCGTCCTGTAGCAGCGTTATCAGAGCAATTGATTTTGGTGTTTAGAAATCTTTCTGAAGGTCATCAATATTTATGGACCTCCGGCGAAGCACGCTTTGCCTTACGATTGGCATGGGGAATTCGCTATTATTTAACTTACTTTCGTCTTTGGAATCGTTGGCAAGCCGTCATCCGGGTTCCCAAATATTTACCCCAGAGCGATGCAGAATTTGCTAGCCTTTTAGCAAATATCACCCAGCAAATTTCCCGAACTGTTGTATTTACACCCCCTGGTTTTTTGCGCTATGCTTTGAGACCCGGAGCGTTTGTTGAAAGAGCCATCGATCAACAGGCCAGAGCAATGGCAGCTGAATTTGAAGGATTAAAGAATTTAAATACGCTATCAAGCGAACTGGCAGAAACGGTCGCTCGATTGGCGAAAGAAGAAGCTTCTTTTCTAAGATTAGAGGCTTTGCTCCAAGAACAAGGTTTTGAAACATTTCTGACAACGTTTTGCACCAATGAAAAACCATTAGAAGAAGCGCTTTCAAGAAGGCTTGGAATTCTTTATGGGGGATATGGCATCATCCCCTTTCGAGACCGGGGAACCTATTTTAGGGCTTGGTTAGGGCGAACGCTCATGGCGGGGATCTTTGTTTCAATGACCGCTCAGCAAATGCATGGGGCCGCTCAAGAAGATCCAAAGCCCCATTGGAGAGATCCCAATCAAACTTTCCCAGGAGATCATCCCACCCAACTCTCTGAACGTGGTGGAGAAGCACCTCGTACTTTAAAACTCTATGAAATGGCAGATGTCATGACGCAACTTTTGATTCAAGACAAACAACGAGAACTTGAATTTTATCAAAGTGAGCATGAAACCCTATCGAAACAACTTCTCCTGGAAGCAGATGAAAAAGAACGAAGCACCCTACAGGCACAGCTCTTAGAAATGGAAGAAAAGATGAAAGCGGTTCAACAAACCTTAGATGAAATCTATCAACATCTGCAAACTCATTTTTCAACAGACTGAATCTCGCGGTTCAAACGCATCCATTCTACCACTGAAAAAGATTCTGGCCGTCGGCAAAGATCATACCCTTTGTGAATTAAATGATTCAACATGGGCTCTGTAAAAGACAATTCTAAAAGTGCATGGCGCAGAATTTTTCGACGATGCCCAAATGCAGTTTTAACTATTTTTTTAAATCTTTTTTCTTCTGCTGCACTGGCAAAAGGCAATGTTGGTTTCACTTTAAAATGAAGGACCGATGAACATACACGTGGCCTTGGATAAAAACACCCCGGCGCAATATCAAAACAAATCTCAATATCTGCATACACTTGAGAAAAGATAGAAAGAACGCCATAGGCTTTGGTGTTGGCAACGGCTGCGATTCTTCTGCCCACCTCTTTTTGTAACATGAACGTCATGGAAGAGACCCCAGAACGCTCTTCCAAAAAACGAAATAAAACTTCCGTTGAAATATGATACGGCAAATTTGAAACCACTTTGATGACTGGAAATCGTTCTTTTAAACTTTTAAGATCATATTTCAAGAAATCCATCGAAACCCATTCCACATTTGAAAGATCGGCAAAATGAGAACTGACTTTTTCAAGGAGCTTGCCATCTACATCGAAAGAGATGACGCGCGCTACCGCTTGAGACAATGCTTGCGTTAAAATACCGAGCCCCGTTCCAATTTCTAGAACAATATCCTGTTTTGATAACTGCGCAGCTCTAACCATGCGCTCTACCACCCGCTCATCGTGTAAAAAATTTTGACTCCAATGAGGGCGGGGGGCCAGTCCCAAAGCGTGTAATTGCTTTTTAATATTCATGATTCGCACAGGATGATCTCATGCTGACTTTTCATGGTGATCCAATAACCAGTGGCGCATTTGCAAATGGGCTGAATGAATAGGAAGAAGCTTTTCCCTGCCGGATAGAATGATATCCCATCGCTGCAATCATGGCAGCATTATCGGTACAAAGTTTTGCAGAAGGAAAAAACACCGTGATGTTTTTTTGAAGCTCTACTTCTTTAAATCGTTCACGCAGTCTAGAATTACATGCCACGCCCCCAGCCACCACCACGGTTCGATACCCCGTTCGACAAAGGGCACGTCGTGTTTTTTCAACCAACACATCCATCACCGCTTCTTGAAAGGAGGCCGCCAGATCCGAAACCAAAGCCGGAATGAAAGGCTCCTCGAACTCCCTCACTTGATGCAGAACGGCTGTCTTGAGACCACTAAAACTAAAATGAAGATTTTCTGAGTCCAAATAAGCCCTTGGAAAACAAAAAGTCTCCTTGTTCCCGTAACGTGAGAGCCGATCGATTTCACGTCCTCCGGGATACCCCAGTCCTAAAATTTTGGCGACCTTGTCGAAAGCTTCTCCCGCCGCATCATCCAACGTCGTACCTAGAATTTGAGAATCCCCAACATTTTTGACATCGTATAACGCCGTATGCCCCCCTGAAACCAGAAGCCCAACAAAAGGATAACTCACTTTGGCTTCCAAAAAAGCAGCCTGCAAATGACCCTCCAAATGATTGACGCCCACACAAGGAATATGAAGGCTATAGGCTAGAGACTTCGCAAAAGAAACACCCACCAACAAGGCCCCCAATAACCCAGGCCCTTGCGTTACACAGATGGCTTCAATCTGATTCCAAGAAACATTTGCTTTTTTCAAAGTACTTTCTAAAAGCACAGGTAAACTTTCAAGATGCGTTCTAGAAGCCCATTCCGGGACTACCCCGCCATAAGCTTCATGCACCTCATCTTGCGAAGCAATGGTATTGGCTAAAATTTTCTCACCGTCTTCGACCACAGCAACAGCCGTTTCATCGCAAGACGTTTCAATTCCTAAAATAATCATTTAAATATCCCCAAAACGCAGTGAAACGGTTCTTGGGCGTTTTGTTCGCCTTTTATACGACGATCCCTTCCAAAATGAAAGTCCGGATCTTGTTGACTCGTATGGCACTCCAGACAGGTTTGCTTATCTACTGTTTTATGAAAAAACTGGGTTTGAGCAAAATGAGGAACCACCTGGGTTGCATCTTTCAAGAGCCCTCTAGCACCATGACAGTTTTCACACTGAACACCGATAAAATTTTTCTTCCAATTTTTCTTTTCCATATATTCGACATATCGTTTGCGTAACCAGTGATCGACTTCGGGATAATCTCTGAGTTCAATCATCAATCCTTTCAATCCTTTGGCCTCAAAGTGTTTCCAAACCTTTGGATCTCGCTTTAGACTTTCTTGAACCTCCCGTGGCATCTCTCTTGATTTCACCATCATGACCTGCTGTATAAACGTTTCTAAAGAAGCCTTGCCCCCATCCGCCTTCACAAAGGGATTTGAAATATCTTGAAAGCCACCTGTTTTACCCAATCCAACAGAATGACACCCAACGCATGTGGGGTTAAAATGTTGATTCCGAATATAAAGCGGCACCATCGCTGTGGCATGTTTAGAGCTTTTCCAAATTTGATATTGCTCTGCATGGCACTCTTTACAACTGGTATAAGTCGAAAACTGAACCGAAAAGTCTTTTTCTAAAGTGTGAAAACTCTCTTTCTGTTCAAGCGCCACTTGATTCTGAGTTAACTCAGCAATCTTCGTTTTAAAAGCTTGAACTTGATTAAAAAAATGGGCATCCCCATTTCCAAACTGTGCCTCATCCAAGGCAACGATTTGATTTTGATAAGAAGATTCTGGGGAGGACGCTTGTTTTCGATTCGCCGGTTCCCATTTCAAAACCCCCACATATTTCCCCAGTTGAGAGGCTTGAAAGATACGCGTTTTTCCGATAGAAATCGGGGCTTCTAAACGTTCTCCCCCATGCCCCCCAAATACAAAATCAATTCCAGAAACCGCTTTGACCCATCGCTCATCGTTTGAAAATTCCAGATGACTCAGCGCAATTAAAATATCCACCTGAGGCCGAAGTTCTTTCACTATTTTTTGAGCCACAACGATGGGATCCAAAACTTGAACCGTCATCGGTAGGTTTAAATTGGAATCAATCACAGAAAAAAAACCAATCTTGTGATTGCCATAGGAACGAATCAGATGGGGTATAAAAAGAGGTCGCCCTGTCGTTTTATCCACAAGGTTCGCATTTAAAAATGAAAACTTGGCTTTCTTCTCCAGTTTTTTTAAAAAGTTGACCCCCAACGCAAAATCGGTTTCTCCCAATCCAATGGCAACATAATTTAAGTCATTGAATATAGAAACCATAAATTCGGCTTGTGGTGCCCAATGCGCTTCTTCATGAGATGAGGCCGAAAACGATTTGAAAAACAAATCTCCACTGTCTAACCCAATAACAAGATTTTTTTCTTGGTGGAGCTGGTCAACCAATTTTTTTTGACGTGCAAAGCCACCCAACGGTCGATATTTACACCCACAAGGTTCTATTTCTCCTAAAATCTGAGAGGTGTACACAAAGGTTAGATTTTGATTTAAATTTTTGTCTTTTTTACAAGAAGAAAGAGCCAGCGCAATCGATACCAATGAAAAAATGGGAATAACACAGGACTTCCATGGATTCATTTATTTTAATTTTTCAAGCTCCTTTTGCCCTTTTTTCCCCCAACTGGAGTTAGGATAGGCTTTGAAGAGTTCTGTAAAAAATAATTTTGCTTCTTGATCTTTCCCTAGCTTCTGAAATGAAATCCCTTGATGATAGATCCCTTCTGCGTTTTTTTCACTTTTGGGATATTTTTCTTTATATTCTTCAAATTTTAAGATGGCATCTTGATAATTAGCTTGTGCAAAGTATGATTTGGCCAAAAAAAAACGCGCATTTTCAACGTTACGCCCTTTTGGAAAATTGGCAATATAGCGATCAAATAACGAAGCAGCTTCCTCAAATTTACCTGCTTGATACCGCTTCATGCCATTCACATAATCCATCTTGATATTGTTTTTTGCCATGTGTATTTTCGTCTTGGCACGAGATTCTAATTTTTTAGAAATATCTCTTAAGTCCTCATCCATTTTTTTCTGCAGCTGTTTGAGTTCATCTTCTAATGATTTTAAGCGCTTATCATAATCCGTTGAAATACGATTTAATTGATTGCTCACATCCCCAAACGATTCTTCATTCTTTTTAGAAAATTGTCCGAATTCTTCCAGCCTACCATTTAAAAGTTGAAGCTCTGATTTGAGCTCCTCTACTTTAACATTGAGATCTGCTTTTTCTTGTCTCAATTTTGAGACATCTTGCGCTACGGTTTTATATTTTTCAACCTCATCTTGAAGTTTTCGAAGGGCTTCAATTCGTTGGGTCCGAGGATTGGTTGCGCAAGAAACCACCGAAAAAAATAGCCCTATATATATGAATCGCTTCATCATCAATTCCTCCTTATTTTTCTTGAGACTGCACTTCTTTCACCATGGCACCTTCTTCTGCCTTTTCGGAAAATTCCTTGGATTTTAAAGCGAATTGTTTGGCAAAGTCATATTCCCTATTCTGATAGGCGGTTTTAGCAGACTTAAAATAAAATTCTGCTTTCTGAAAGAAGAAGGGCTCATGCACCTCTGCCTTTGCCTCACGGGCCGCTTCCAACGCCACTTCCGCCAATACCATTTCTTCTTGAGGTAAATAAGTGGCACATGCCATCCCCACCCACCCGAGAACAACAACCCATCTGTGCCTCTTTAAGAAGCTCATTTAAATTTTGGTAATGACAAACTCTGCCCGACGGTTCTTGGCCCAAGCTTCTTCCTCTTCACCGGTAACCAAAGGATGATCCTCGCCATAACTAATCGTTGCCAAACGAGAAGACTCAATACCCAGTTCCATTAAATAATGACGAACAAAATCGGCACGTTTCTGTCCCAAAGCCAAATTATATTGTTGCGTTCCTCGACTGTCACAATGTCCTTCAATTTGGACTTTTATTTTTTTATTGTCTTTGAGCCATTGCGCATTTTGCTTTAGCGTTTCTCTGGCTTCTTCACTCAAGGTATATTGGTCAAAATCAAAATGAACCATCACCAGTCCCCCCGATTGGCCAATTTCAACCACACTGGTTCGGCCCACACCCATGGTTCCACCATCTGCTTCTTCTTGATCTCCTGAGACTCCGTCTTTTTTAATTTGTTTCTTCGCGCAATCCACCGCTAAAAACATGATCAACATGACCAGAGTCACATTTAAAAATTTTCTGATCATACATTCCTCCTTATGTGATGATAAATATTTCGTTTCATCATTATGAAATGAGAATTAAATGTCAAGACGAATAGCCTTCTAAAGTTTGTCCACAATTCATTCCCAAATCTCTCGAGATCTGTTCTACAGGGGTTGGAGATATAGACTCCTCGTTCCAACTCCCTGTAGAACAGATCTCGAGAGATTTGCGTACAGATTGTGTTTGCCTGTAAGCCAGGTTGTCCGAAAATGCCGTCATCCTGACCCTGAGCGAAGCGAAGGGGAAGGATCTCACCCTCGGAGATTCCTCGCACTT
>JACQJD010000053.1 GCA_016198185.1 Deltaproteobacteria bacterium | reverse complement strand
GGGCAAAAGAGCGAGGCCGAGAGCTGAGCGGCAACTTCCTCGCAGGGGAAGTTGACCGCGTGGTTTATGATTCATTCCCTAAGGAGGCAAAATTATCTTTTTTTCGTAAATAAATCTTCATCTTCCAGAACCAAACTAAAAATGACTCTCTTTTTGTTTCCTTTTTTTGAAGTCTTGGTTTTATTGCACTTTTACCCATTTTTGATGGGCGGGTTTTTCAAAGAGAGATTGTTTGAGCTGATTTCGGAAGGTTTGCAATCGTTTCTGAATTTCTTCTTCAGGGAGGGCTTTCGATAAAAGCTTGAACTCTTTTCGCAATGTTTTGGCTTGATCGAGGGCAATTTTTCCAGAAGGGTCAATGAGATAAACTTTGGAATCTTTTTGATGGTTTAAAAAATCAAAGATGGCTTGCATGGCGAGTGTAAAAAACTCTTGAACGTCTTCATTCGAAAGTTCCCAAGGTGAATTTTGTGAAAATCGACGAATCCAATGATGCCAGGGTTTTGATTCAGACAGCGTCATGAGGCCATTGAAAATTAATTTGTTGGTTGCAAAAGGGAGCAACGTTCGTTTTAAGTGTATTTTGAGCATATCGTCGTGGTCTGATTTGTGATATTTTTGGGTCACGTCTTTGGTCATATTCCAAAATTTGTCTTCCCGGGTGGCATCGAACCTTAGTTCCCAATACGTATGTTTCAACGTGGTGGTGGAAAAAGAAGAAACTGTAAAAAAGGGCACATAATAATTGTGAGAAATCGTATCTGCAGCCAAGTGAGTTAGGTAGCCAAACACAAAAGCCCGTTGATGAGGGTCTTTTGCTTTTTGAAGCAAAGAAAGCCCCACATCCCAATTATGACAGTGGTGAATGTAGGCCACGAGATTTTTTTTCAGTGTAATGTCTGCCGCCAGGCATCCATAGAGAAAGTCATGGGGGTAGCTTTTTAAAAGTTCTTGCAAGGGACCTACGAGCATTGATAAGTTTGACAACACTTCGATTCCATAATTTAAATGCGTGATGGGTCCCCACGCAAAAGCCGAAGTTGGGGCCAATAGAAAACCAATCAAGGTGATTAAAAAAATACCCATGCTTTCAGTGTAATATGGATCCAATAGACTGTCAAAAAGCACCTCAAGTTTATGATGTTTTAGATGACCTTGGGGGGTGGTTAACCTATTTTAAAAGTCTGGGAGTAGATACGGTGCCAAAAAGTGTCACCCAAAAACAGGCGGTTTCTTCTCATGAAACCTTAGAGGATATTCATCAAGACTTAGGAGAGTGTACGCGGTGTGGATTGTGCCACGGCCGGCGTCACATTGTGTTTGGGGAGGGAAATCCTAAGGCAGAGCTTATGTTTGTGGGGGAGGGGCCTGGAGAAGAAGAAGATAAAACGGGTAGGCCCTTTGTGGGACGAGCGGGGCAGCTTCTCACCAAGATTATCGAAGCCATGAAATTTGATCGCAAGGATGTTTACATTGCCAATGTTGTCAAATGTCGTCCGCCGCATAATCGTGTTCCAGACGAAAAAGAATCTGCTACCTGCAAGCCTTTTTTATTGCGCCAAATAACCACCGTAAAGCCCAAAGTGATTGTCTCTCTGGGGAGTGTGGCAACGCATTATCTTTTAGAGACAGATCAAAAAATTTCACAATTAAGAGGGAAATTTTTAGATTGGCAAGGGATCAAAATTATGCCAACTTACCATCCGGCTTTCTTGCTTCGCAATCCCCCCATGAAAAAAGTTGTTTGGGAAGATATGCAACAAGTGATGAAGTTTTTTGGAAAATAAACATGAAAATGGGTTTATTAAAAAAGTTGGTTTTACAAGGATTTGTCCTGGGGTGGACGTGGGGTTTACAGGCCGAGCCCAGTCAAATTATTCGTCTTAAAATCGAAGGGGGGATTAATCCTGCAGCACAACGTTTGATTGAACGTGGGATTGAGCGCGCCCAAGCGGTAAAAGCCGAAGCCATATTAATTGAACTCAATACGCCAGGAGGGCTGCTAACCTCCACGCGTGCTATCGTTCAGCGAATGTTTGATTCTGAGATACCGGTTCTGGTTTATGTGGCGCCGAGTGGTGCTCATGCTGGGTCTGCAGGGGTTATGATTACGCTTGCTTCTCATGTGGCTGCGATGGCCCCGGGAACCAATATTGGGGCTGCCCATCCGGTCTCGGGCAGTGGCCAAGATATTGAAGGGCACATGGCCGAAAAAGTTACCAATGACACGGCGGCATGGATTGAGTCTATTGCCAAAACACGCGGTCGAAATGAAAAATGGGCGATTGAAGCCGTTCGAAAATCGGTTTCGATTGATCATGAGAAAGCCTTGAAACTCAACGTGATTGACCATGTGGCCCCCTCTTCCAATGCCTTATTAGAAATGATTCATGGCAAAAGCATTCAGATGAAAAACAATCAAACCCATGTTTTTTCAACGAAAGACTTTGAATGGGTCCCCCTCGAATTTTCTTTTCAAGAAAAGCTGATCGATACGCTGAGCGACCCGAATATTGCTTATATTTTAATGATGATTGGCATGGTGGGGCTTTACATTGAACTTTCTCATCCTGGCGTTATTTTCCCAGGGGTGATTGGAGCGATTTCTTTAATACTTAGTTTTGTGTGTTTACAAGCGCTGCCCATTAATTATGGTGGATTGGCGCTTCTGCTTTTGGGTTTGGCACTCTTAATTACAGAAATTTTTATTCCAAGCTTTGGTATTTTGGGAATTGGAGGGTTGATTTCTCTGTTTTTAGGCTCTATTTTTCTCATTGATCCCAGCGGTACGGATTTAACGATTTCATTGGGGATTATTTTGCCGACTGTTTTGAGTGTGGGTGGGATTATGCTTTTTATTTCGGTGTATGTGGTCAAGGCATTGCGTGGTAAATCAACGGTGGGGTCCAGTGCGCTCATTGGAAAAGAAGGAGAAGTGATTCGGGCCATTGAACCGCACAAAGCTGGAAAAGTTTTTGTTTATGGGGATTATTGGAATGCGGAAAGCGATGAAGTTTTAAAAGAAAAAGACATCATTGTTGTTACAAAAGTAGAAAATAATATGGTGTTAATGGTTAAAAAAAAGGAGGGGTAATATGTTTGGTTTAAGTTCCATTGGGATGATCATTGTGATCGTCGGTGCTTTTGTTATTTCGGGGCTTCGTATTTTAAATGAGTATGAGCGGGGGGTTATTTTTCGGTTAGGGCGATTGATTGCATCGCGTGGTCCTGGCATCATTTATGTGATTCCACTCATCGATAAAATGATTCGGGTTTCTTTGAGAGTGATTACGATGGATGTGCCGCCGCAAGATATTATTACGAAAGACAACGTATCGGTGAAAGTGAATGCCGTGATTTATTTTAAAGTCTTTGAACCCAACCGCTCGGTGGTTGAAGTCGAAGATTACTATTATGCGGTTTCGCAATTGGCCCAGACAACGCTTCGTTCTGTTTTGGGAGAAGCAGAGATGGATGAATTGTTGAGTCAGCGTGAAAAAATTAATGTGCAGCTTCAAGAAATTTTGGACAAAAGAACAGATTCTTGGGGAGTGAAAGTTTCTTCGGTGGAAGTAAAACATGTGGATTTGCCGAAAGAAATGCAGCGTGCCATGGCCAAACAAGCTGAGGCAGAGCGGGAACGAAGGGCCAAAGTCATTGCGGCGGATGGAGAATTCCAAGCCTCTCAAAAACTTTCAGAAGCGGCGTATGTGATTGGGAAAAATCCGATTGCGTTGCAGTTGCGATATCTGCAAACGTTGGCTGAAATTGCAACCGAAAATAACTCAACGATTGCATTTCCATTACCGGTAGATCTCTTGAAACCTTTTTTGGATTATAAGCAGTCTCCTAAAAATACGTAATTTTCATGCATCTTTCGGAGTTGGAGTTTACCTATCCCGGTGAGTTGGTAGCGCAGTATCCGTCTGTTCATCGAGGGGCGGGGCGGCTTATGGTGATTCATCGATCTTCCCAAGAAATTCATCATACGACCTTTGATCGAATTTTGGATTATTTGGCACCCGGGGATTGTTTGGTGTTGAACGATACCAAAGTTATTCCCGCAAGGCTCTATGGAGATAAAAACGGAAAGAAAATTGAAGTTGTCTTGTGCCGTGAAATTGAAAAACAGGTTTGGGAATGTTTGGCCTTTGGTTTAAAAAAAATAAAATTGGGGCAAACCATCAAGTTTGGGTGTGACCTTGAGAGTGTTTGCGAGAATATTACGGAAGACGGGAAGATTATTTTACGGTTTCATGAAGATGTGAAAGTTTTTTTAGGTGAGATCGGCCATATGCCGCTTCCTCCTTATATTACGAGAGGCGATGAAGTGCAGGACCTGGAACGTTATCAAACGATCTATGCAGCCAAAGAGGGTGCCATTGCAGCGCCGACGGCAGGACTGCATTGGACCTCTGAACTTTTAAATGCCGCAGAAAATAATGGGGTGATGCTTGCAAGGGTTACGTTGCATATTGGGATTGGAACTTTTCGCCCTATTCGGACGGAGCGGATCCAAGACCATGTTATGCATGAAGAGTATTATGAAATTTCAGCTGAGGCTTGGCAGAGGATCCATTCGGCCAAGCGGGTGGTAGCAGTAGGGACCAGCGTGGTACGTGCTTTGGAATCTGCGGTGCAGGGAAATCTTTCTGGTTGGACGAATCTCTTTGTTTACCCTGGGTATTCGTTTCAAGTGGTTGGAGCGCTCCAAACAAATTTCCATCAACCCAAATCTACGCTCTTGGCGTTGGTGTATGCCTTTGGCGAAAAGGCATTCCTTCAAAAAGCCTATTCAGAGGCCATTTCTCACTGCTATCGTTTGTTTAGCTATGGTGATACCATGCTAATTTTGTAAGGAAAAATAGATTGTTATTATTTCTGTCAATCCCGAGCGAAGCGAGGGATCTCACAACGCGGGTTGGCTCTGATGCAGGATGGATCAGAGTCAAAATGGGCATCTACAGTTCAGTCGTAGCAGATGATTTTAAAATTCTTGTAGAAATCCTAACTGCTCTCTGCGAAGACCGGTGATCGTGACTCTTTCGGTTGAATCTTCGTCGAAGGATC
>JACQJD010000048.1 GCA_016198185.1 Deltaproteobacteria bacterium | reverse complement strand
TGTTGCGCTGTGCCCAATCTATTGCTACATAATGATCGTACATTGTGGTTCTCTCCTATTTGTTTGAGAGCTCATTATTAAGCTCTTTAAAGAGCTTTTAGCCCACCCATTTAGGGGAGACCACTTTTTCAATTTACCGACTTATTCACCAGAATCTAAATTGAAAAGCTTCGCTGGAGAAGTTCGATTTACATTCTTTAAAGAGCTCAGAATAAAATTTTAGGATGGATTCGGCCACAGCAGCGTTGGAAGTTCTTCGGTTAAAATTGCTTTCAACTGATGAAAAGTGCGGTCTTCTTCAACGTAAGAACGAGAAGCATCGATGGGCTCGGGTTGCATGACCAGTAAATCCACAAGCTCTTCTTGAGGTAAAAAATACAGCAACCCTGCTTTGCGGGCTCCTACCAAATCCACAAAATAAGGTTTATCAAAATTAGCTCTACGCGATTGAAATTTGGCACTGGCAAATTTCAACGCCGTATACAAATGAAGCGGCTCTTCTTCTAAATAAAAACGGGTAGGATGAGATGGATACCCATAGACGCCCATCAAATAATAACCATGGGAAATAAGACCCAGATCGTCAAACACAACTTGAGCGCCCTCTTGAAAACTACTGGCAAGCTGTGAAATGGTAAAAGGATCTATCTGCGCTTGCTCCATGAGCGCAAAATCTTGATTGAGCTGATGTTTTAACACATGACTTTCCCCATAATAGGCCAACCATTTTTCACGAACATCCGTAGAAGCCAAACAGGTTTTTAATTTCGACACATCGATCACTTGATTCAAAGAGGGTCGTTTTTCACAAAAATCAATACTCACCAGTTCGAGCTCTGGAAAAGCCGTGTGGTAAGATAAATAAATCCATTCTCGCGCTTGATTGATCAGCTTAAATTGGTCCTCACAAGCATACAGTTTTTTTAAAAATGATCTTTTAAAGTCACCCATCCTAAATTGAACATCTTCTAAAGAACAATTCTCTTCCTTGAGCATTTTAGAAACGGTTGAAACAGAGTCAATCACCCCCTGCTCTGCTTCCATCATGATCCCTTTCACACGCATGTCTATCGATGCCATCGACTGCGTAAAATCAAACAACAACTGTCCCTGACTTTCGACACTGTGATTGTTTCCAATCAGAATCAGCGGGGCCCTCTGAAACTTCGCATTCAACTCCTTACGCTGAGGGGCTTCCGTTACAAATTCAAAAACGTTTTTCCCTTCACTTCCAAATCTCGAAAGCACCCCATGCCAAGCTCTTTCAAACTGAGTAAGATAGGTAAAATTACGCTTGGCGCAGGCCAAAATCTTTTCGGTAGGATACCGCTTCATGACCGAGTGAAAACGCTTCTTCAAATAAGAATCCGACTGGGCGTTATCCAATAACAGCGATAAATGAACAGGTTTTAATTCCTGATAATAGGTCTCCAAATCATCGGCATCCACTGATTCATCGATACCATTGACCTCGGGGCGATAACAAAGATGGCTTTGAAAATAAAGTTGCTGATTCAAACGAACGACCCATTTGAGTTTTTGAATGCGTTCGTCTTTGGTCACGGTCCACAAATGCTCCAGCGCCTTTCCCAAATTACGGCGAGACATATCATCATCTGTTAAAATATAATGCTGGATCAGCGCTGGAATGGCAGGCCCCGCTTTTGCACCCATGTGATCAAAACAAAGCGCCAAATACGATTCACAAAGCTTGTCCAAGAAAGGTTTTTCCAACACTTCTTGTAAAATTTCTCGTACCTCCGCAACGCGCGCACCTAGTTGACTGAGCGCCCACAAAGCAAGGGCTCGAAGGGAGCCTTGAGATTCCCCCTTCATGGCAAGAGCCAAATCCACAATAAAAGGCGTGGGTACATCTTTCAGCAGCCCCGACAGTTGATAAGCCGCCATTCGATAAGATGAGCGGCTGGAAGTTAAACACAGGGTTAGTCTCGAAAAAGTCGCTTGCGAATTTTCTAAAAGATAAACACGATCTTGTTCAAAAGAAGAGGCTGAAACACTGCTCAAGAGGTTGGACATCGTCATCCCAATTCGATCCTGTACAAAAAGTGGGATCTCCGCCTTTTGATTTAAGGTTTCTAAAAATCCAGAACGTCCCCAACCCAATACCAAAACAAGAACCGAAAAAATAAAAAAAACTTTTCCCCTCATCCCATTCCCCCCAATGGCACTTAAGGTGTCTGCAAAATTAATACCAAAAGCGTTAAATGGATAAACACTCGCAATATATTGAAATTACTGTATTTTCTTAAATGATTCTTTGGGCCGAGGCCCCTAAATTCTGTCAAACAATTAGTCAGATTTCGTAAGTTGAACAGTTCGACCGGTAAAGGGGATCACAATCCCTTCACACGCAAAACGCTGATGAAGTTTTTTGATAAATTCGGACTTTAACGTCGCTTGATCTGCATGGTGTTTTACGCCCAAACGAACAAAAAATAAAACACTCAACTCTGAAAATTCATAAAATCCAAAGACTGGCTTGTAACTTTCAAGCCCCGCGGGGTGTTCGACTTGAATAGAGTTTGCTTCTTCTAAAACCACTTTTTCTACTTTTTCCAAGTCACTGTCATAATGAACGCCACACGTAATCTTTAAAGAACTGACCTCGCTCGGCAATTCGTGATTGGTAATCATACTGGATGCCAAATTTGAATTGGGAATGATGAGAATATCTTCCGAAAATAATTTAAGGCGCGTCGATCGCCAACCAATCGCTTCTACAAAACCCTGTTGCCCATCTTCTAAAGAAATCAGATCCCCTTTGGAAATCGGCCGATCCATTAAAAGATATACCCCCGCAAATACATTTTTGAGCGTATCTTGAAGTGCTAACGCCACCGCCAAAGAACCAATCCCCAAAGAAGCCAAAAAAGGTGTAATCGAAATCCCAAGCGCATTGAGGATAAACAACACAACAAAAATTAAAATAACGACGTGAACCAAGGTGCTGATAAATCGCTTAGAAGAAAATAACACTTTGTGATGACTGGCGTGCTGCTCTACCCACAACGTAAAAAATTGGTCCATAAAAAAAAGAGCCGCTAAAATAACCAGCAACCGAATGACATCCGAGAGCGTGTGATCAATATTTTCTGGAATAGACACAAAATACTTTGTGACCCAAACAGAAACGATCAAGATTAAAATAACAAGCGGTGTTCTCGAAGCCTGAATCACAATATTATCCCACGGGGTTTTGGTTCCAGATGACCAACGTTCCAGCTTCCGGTACAAAAAGAGCCTCAGAATAAAACTCACCGAGAGAACACTGAAAAAAACAAAGATGGGAAGGATATAGACCAAATACGGTTGCCAAAAACTCATGCTTTCTTCTTCTCCAATTCCTGGCCCACCCACTGTTCAACGATTTGCTTTAAAATCGTAAGCGGAAGCGGACCGGACAAGAGGACTGTATCGTGAAATTTACGAATGTCAAACCGCGAACCCAGTTTTTGCCGAGCAAAGGTTCTCAGCTCTGAAAACGCACGCTGTCCGACTTTGTAAGCCAATGCCTGACCCGGCCATATAATGTAGCGGTCAATTTCATTGTTCATTTCCATTTCGGGTGCTGTTCGAGTTTGGGCCATGAATTCCAACGCTTGTGCTCGAGTCCATCCCATGGAATGAACCCCTGTATCCACCACCAACCGAATGGCGCGCCAAGCTTGGTCCATGAGCATGCCCACGCGATCCAAAGGACCAGAATAAGCTCCCATTTCATCAGACAAGCGTTCTGCATAATGCGCCCATCCTTCAATGTAAGCAATAAATCGGCCGTGGCGCTGGAACTTAGGTAAATCCTTTTGTTCGATCGCAAGTGACACTTGCAAGTGATGCCCCGGAATCCCTTCATGAAAAGCCAGTGTTTCCATCGAATACTTGGACCATTCTGTGGGCTTTAATGTATTCATCCAAAAAATAGCCGGTCTTTTCCCATCCGAAGTTGGACCAAAATAATACGCAGCCATGGATGATTGCGCCTTAAAAGGATCAATTTCTTTTACTTCTAATGCGCTTTTGGGGCACTTGCCAAAATACTTCGGCAACATTTTTTTCATTCTCGCCAAACTCGCACGATGGTGTGCCACCAGTTCCTCGGCTGATTTAAAATGATTTTCGGGATCTGCCTTTATTTTTTCTTGAAAAGATTTTAAATCTCCCGTGTGTCCCACCTCACGCGCGATCTGCAATAGTTCATCTATATTTTTTTGAAGTTCTTCCTTGCCAATCAGATGCAAGGCTTCGGGTGTTAAATCGGTGGTTGTAAATACACGCGCCAAATAGTCATAGTTTTTTTGCCCTTGGGGTATCGCAGAAATACCCACCACAGAGCGCGCTTGATTGGCATAGTCTGTCTTTAGAAATTGAAAAAATTTTCCGTAGGCGGGCAACACTTTCTTTTGAACCACCTCTGCAAATTTTTCTTGGAATTTGGCTTGAAGTCTCTTTGAAATCGTTTTTGGAAACCGCCATCCAGGCTTCATCAATGGAAATTCTTTCACCGTCATGTGGCTTAATTGATCGAGTTGTCTTAAAGCATGGTCATAAGCAACGCTGGGGGCGGTTCGCCCTTCTTTCATGCCTTCTTTTAGATCCGCCATATGCTGATCAAACAGTCTTGGAATTTGTCGATACCGTTCTAATAAATCTTCATAGTTTTTAGGCGTCTTTAAAGGATGATATTCCAGAAGTTGAATCATGTACATATGAACACCCGAAAGATGATCCAAGTTCCACTGCCAACGCGAATATGAAAACCCTTCCAAATCATTTTGAATTTGCAAAGCCAACGTTTGATAAAAAATTCTTTCCCTGGATGAAAGGTCTTCCAACTTTATTTTCTGAAGGGCTTTCTGAAATGAAAAAAGTTTCCTTTGAGCCCAACTCCGGGCTTTGGGACCCAATTCTTCTAAGCAATCGTTAAATCGATCATCCCCCAAAAAGGTTGCGCTGGTGGGAAAACGTTCCATCATAAAATCCCAATAATCCTTGGAAAGCGTTGCAAATGGTTTAGACATTGAATTACTCCTCTCTTGAATGGACGGTTATTTTGTGCCTTAATTTTTTTGTTTGAGCACGTTCTTTTTTGGCCTCTAGCATTTTCTGTTTTGTTTTTCGAGACCGTCGTTTTTTTTGTTTTTTAATTCGGTAGGCCTCATGTTCGGCGGCCGTTTTTTGTTGCAAAATTTTGGAAGCAATTTTGTCACACAAGATCCGTCTTGCGAAATATCGATTTTCGATTTGGCTTCGAGAGATTTGGCATTTGACTTCCATCCCGGTAGGAATATGCCGCACATAAACACACGATGCCGAACGATTCACTTTCTGCCCTCCAGGCCCAGAACTGCGCACAAATTGCTCTTCTAGATCTTTTTCAAAAATGTGAAGTTCTGCCATTTTTTTCTCGAGTGCTTTTTGTTTTTCGTAAGATATGGTCATGGTTTAAAATGCGCCCGGAGGGAGTTGAACCCCCAGCCCTCTGGTCCGAAGCCAGATGCTCTATCCAGTTGAGCTACGGGCGCCTACTTTCGTTTGCTACATTTACAAACATCATTCGCAAAAGCGCTCTGTTTTTAACCTATTTTGACAATTCATTTCAACTGAATTAAAACCTGGGGCACCATGACGCAAAACGCCATTCGATCCTTACCAAAAATAGAATTGCACCGTCATTTGGAAGGCTCGATCCCTCTCGATACGGTTCTAAAATGGCACAAAACCTATGGATTGCCTTTGCCACCGGGGAACCCCAAGCTTGCAATGCAGGCCACGGAGCCCATGCCTTTTGCAAAAGTTCTAGATCGCCTTCGATTTCAACAACAGTGTTTTCAAAACCTAGAAAGCGTAGAACAACTTGCCTATGAAGTGCTTAAAACCATCTCGGAAGATCAAATTAAAATGATTGAACTCAGATTTAGTCCCGCGTTTATGGCAGAGCCTCAACAACTTTCTTTTCAAGGCATCATGGAAGCCATGCTCACGGCCCAAGAACGCGCTGAAAAAGATTTTGATCTTCAAGTGGGCTACCTTCTCATCAGTTCCAGAGATTACGGACAAGAAGCCTGTCAGCAAACCATCGATCTTGCCCTCCATTGGAAAAATGAAATCGTTGGCATTGACCTTGCCGGAGATGAATTGCGTTTCCCCCTGACCCTTTTTGAAAAGCCCTTTCTCAAAGCCCATGAAGCTGGGTTAAAAATTACGGTCCATGCCGCAGAAGTAGGAACTGCAACTGAAATTAAAACCGCCATCCATCAATTAAAAGCTCGTCGCATCGGCCATGGGGTTCAAGCGCACCAGGATCCCCACATGCAACGCTTACTCATGGAACAGAAAATTCCTTTAGAACTTTGCCCGACAAGCAATGTCATGACCCAAGCAGTTGCTGCTTTATCCGCACACCCCATCAAAAAATTGATGGCAGCGGGCGTTCTGGTCACGGTGAATTCCGATGATCCAACGCTGTTTAATACTTCTCTTTCTGAAGAATATCTTCATTGTATAAACGATTTAAATTTTACAATCGCAGATCTTAAAAAGACCATTTTAACAGCCTATCACCATTCTTTTTTACCAGAATGGAAGAAAAAGAAAGCATGGAATCAGCATTTTAAATATCTGGCAGGGTGTTGAAAATCTTGAATGCAAAGATGTTCGAACTTTGGCCATTGCCAATAGCTCTGATGCTCGAAATCAATGCCGCATCAGAGCTATTGGCAATGGCCTGACTTCAAGCACCTTCCTGTTGAAAAACTCTAAACGAAACAAACAGAGAATGGCCTTTACTTTTAAATTTTAAATATGTTACTTTTACACAAATTTTTTATGGCTTTACCCACCGCATTAAAAACCTATGGCTTTACGAAAACCCCAAAAGTCTCTTGGACACTCTCTACTGAGGCATTAATCCAAAAAGCCCTGGAACGAGAAGAAGGCATCCGTTCGGCCAAAGGACCCTTTGTCACTCAAACGGGAAAACACACAGGCCGCGCCGCCCAAGACAAATATATTGTTCGAGAAGCATTAACAGAAAAAACCATTTGGTGGGACAAAAATGCTTCATTACAACCTCAGCAATTTGACACCCTTTATCGAGACATCGTTCATCATTTAGAAGCCAAAGAACTTTTTGTGCAAGATTGTTTTGTTGGGGCAGATCCCGAACACCAGTATTCGGTTCGTGTCATTACCGAAACCGCTTGGCACAGTGCCTTTGCCAGAAACATGTTCTTTGCCAAGCCCCAAGGATTTGTCCATGCAGGAACCCCTCGATTTACAATTTTTCACTCACCCTCCTTTCAAACACTTCCCCAAAAACATGGAACACGCAGTGAAACCTGCATTGCCCTTGATTTTAGAAAAGGTTGGGTCGTCATTGGGGGCACCGCTTATGCCGGAGAAATCAAAAAATCTGTTTTTACATTGCTAAACTATGCCTACCCGGACGAAGGGGTATTTCCAATGCACAGCTCTATTAATGTCGGGCACTCCAAAGAGGATGTCGCTTTGTTTTTCGGTCTTTCTGGAACGGGAAAAACAACCTTATCTGCTGATGTGGAACGAACGTTGATCGGAGATGACGAACATGGCTGGGGCCCCAAAGGAACATTTAATTTTGAAGGGGGCTGTTACGCCAAAGTCATCCGCTTATCTCCCAAAAATGAACCTGAAATTTATGCAACCACGCAGCGCTCAGAAACGATTTTAGAAAATGTGGTTCTCAATCTTCAAACCAAACAATTCGATCTGGATGATGCTTCTATCACCGAAAACACTCGGGCTTCTTACCCCATTCACTACATTCCGCATGCAGATCCAAAAGGGATGGCGGGGCACCCCAAAAATATTTTAATGTTGACCTGTGATGCCTTTGGCGTTTTACCACCCGTCGCACGACTTTCTTCCGAACAAGCGATGTATCATTTTATTTCTGGGTACACGGCCAAAGTGGCAGGGACCGAAATAGGCGTTAAAGAACCTGAAGCCACGTTCAGCACTTGTTTCGGAGCCCCTTTTATGCCAAGGCATTCTTCGATCTATGCAAAGCAGCTCCAAGAGCGAATGAAGCAGCATCACTCGAGAGCGTGGCTTATCAATACCGGCTGGACCGGTGGCCCCTATGGGGTTGGGCAAAGAATGAGCCTGCCTTATACACGCGCTATTTTAAAAGCCATTTTTTCTGGAAAACTAAACGAGGTTGCCTGTGAAAAAGATCCTATTTTTGGATTTCAAATTCCCACAGCCTGTCCCGATGTACCGGCTGCCATTTTAAACCCTCAAAACACATGGAAAGATAAACAAAGTTTTGAGAAAACGGCTCAACACCTCGCCCTGAGATTCGTCAACAACTTCAAACAATTTCAATTAAAAGACTTAGAACCTTTCGGTCCGATCATTACAAAATAAGAAAAAGAGAAAAAAATTTCGTTCGTTTTTTTTCTGAAGAACGGATACATCCACTATTTCGATTTCAACACTTCATAGGTCACGAGAACTTCGTAATCAAAATATTCGGAACCATCCACCTGAACTTGGGGCTTGGGGATGGAAGAAAGCGTCCCCTTTTTTTGCTCCAACTTAAATTTTTCATCAGGTGTCGTACCAAACAACAAATCAGGCATGGGAGGCACTTGCTCCGAAGACGTCCTATCCAGGACACCTTCATAGCTCAAACGATAGTGCAGCGATAGCGTGAGCGGCGCTCGAATTGTTTTTCCTTCAAAATATAGCTTGTGGTTTGTGTGTTCGCTTTGAATCCATTTTCCTCTCCAGGGTGTGTCATATAAAATACGTTCCATTTTTTGTTCTGCTGAATCCAAAGGGGTTGGTATCCAAATGGAAATCGATTGATCTTCTGATGAAAAGGCAGGGAACGTCACCGTGTAACGAACATAATAAACAGCCCCTTCTTTTGAAAAAACTTTCGAACATGGAAAAATGAAAAAAAACAAAAGTAAAGGGGCCAAAAGATGCGAAATGATTTGTGCGTTTATCAATAATCTAAACTTCATGAAAGTTGACTCTAGCGCCAGAAAAATTAAACCTCAATATAATACCGCCACAATTTATGCTGCCATTTTCCGGCGTAAGCAATGCCAACTCTTTTTGCTCTCTGAATCGCTTTGGCCGAAATAGATCTTCCACGATCTTCAAACCATAGACCAGAGGCTGGGGTGGCTGGCTTTCCATTCAACGATCGATCGATCTCAAAATAACGCGTTAATTTCCCAGGCCCATCATAATGGCGGCCTTCCTGCCAAAGGCCTCTTAATAAAATGGCCGCTGGAAAATCTTTGGCTTCCGTCACAATGTTGAGCATCCAGTACATGCCATAACACAAATACACGTACCAAGTTCCCGCCGGTTCAAACATGACTTGGGTCCGTTCGGTCTTTCCTTTGGCCGCATGACAGGCTTTATCTTCTGTTCCAATATAGGCTTCTATTTCGGTAACCATGCCCTCTCGCAAAACTGCCCCCTCATTGCGAACCAAATATTTTCCCAAGAGCGTTGGCATAATCTCTAAGGTAGGCCTATTAAAAAATTCGAGAGGTAGAATATGAGAACTCATCGATAGGCTGGAATACCGGTGACTGCCTCGCCGATCACCAGCGTATGAATATCATGTGTCCCCTCATATGTTTTTACAGCCTCCAAATTACACATGTGTCTTCCCACATGATAATCATAGGCCGTCCCATTGGCACCCAACATATCTCGGGCAAGCCTAGCCACTTCGAGCGCCATCCACACATTATTTCTTTTCGCCAATGAAATATGATAAGGCTCTATTTTCTTAGCTTCTTTTAATTGCGCCAAACGCAAAGCCACCAGTTGCGCTTTTGTAATTTCAGAGACCATCCACGCTAACTTTTCTTGAACCAATTGAAATCCAGCAATGGGCTTATCAAATTGCATCCGATTTTTCGTATACTCTAGCGCTTCTTCATAGCAAGCCACAGCCGCCCCAATCGCCCCCCAAGAAATACCATAACGCGCTTGATTGAGACACATGAGCGCAGATTTAAGACCTTCACTCTTTGGCAATAAATTTTCTTTTGGAATTTTACAATCCGATAACACCACTTCTCCCGTAACCGATGCACGCAAAGCAAGTTTTCGTGGAATGTCTTGGGTTTTGACCCCAGCCCTATCTGTTTCAACCAAAAAGCCGCGAATGCCCTCTTCTGTTTTTGCCCAAATCACACAAATGTCCGAAACCGTAGCGTTGGTAATCCAATATTTTGAACCATTGAGGACATAACCATCCGAAACTTTCTTGGCTGTGGTTTTCATTCCCCCGGGGTTGGATCCAGAGCTGGGCTCTGTTAAGCCAAAACACCCAATCGCTTTGCCTTGCTGCAATTGTGGAAGCCACTTTTCTTTTTGAGCCTCTGAACCAAAAGTATAAATAGGATACATCACCAAAGCACCTTGCACCGAAACAAAAGACCGAAGCCCACTGTCCCCAGCTTCCAATTCCTGCATCATAAGACCATAAGCCGTAGGCCCCAAACCGACACATCCATACCCTGCTAAGTTAGCACCCAACAATCCCAACTCCGCCATTTTTGAAATTAAATGTTTTGGGAAAGTTGCAGATTCATACCAATCTGCAATGTTGGGCAGTACAGACTGCTTTACAAAGGCTCGAACCGTTTTTCGAATCAGTTTGTCTTCATCTGAAAAAAGATCGTCCATTAAATAAAAATCCAAACTCATAATTTCTCCTCAATCCTAAGATCATCCCAAAGCTTTCGCCACTGGGGTTTGATCAAAAATAATTTAAAATCAAATGCACCAGACAATCCCATATCGAGACGTTCCTGTTCAATCACCTTGTAAAGACGACGAAGTGAGGAAAGAACAGATTCCATTCGTTGCTTTTCATAGTCGTTCTGTTCCATCTCTTTTAAATACTGCTCACACCACTTCAAAAAAATAAAGTGATTTGAAAATAAATAAATCTCTTTTTCGTAATAGTAAGCTTGTGATAATTCCCATGTCCCCATCACTTTCATTTCTTTACCCAAATTCAACTTTACCAATTTTAATATTTTTTTCCCCTCTTGAAGGATGGTATTTTTAACAAAGTATCTTAAAAAACTTTTTTCAGAAGAATCGTCCGGCATTTTCGAAATGACGCGCTCATGGACAAGCACCCATTCATTTCGAATGGCCAGAAAATGCTGGATCATCAGATCCAGCATCGCAAGATCCGTAGGAATGCCCCGCTTTTGATCTTCGTTCAAATCACCCCGAATGCTGTGTTCTACATATTTCACACCCTGTTCATCTAAAAAAATACGCTCATTGTAAATACGCTTTCTTAACAATTGAATTTTTTCAAATACCCAATCTCGAACTTCTGAATGAGGATTTTGATGCGCTCTGTTTCCTTGAGCATCCATCACCGCTAAAGATTCACTGATTTGCGTTGGCCAGTAAACGACCTCCACCAAGACCCGGTTGAGCTCAGAACGTAATTCTAAAACAGCATTTTCAATCTCAGGATCCGTCCATGTTCTCAAAATATAATTTTTAAGATCACGAAAGATGACCCCAACCTCCTGAAATGTTGCAATACCATACGCTTTAAGATTTTGAGATTGACGTGGTAAATAATCATGCGCCAAAAGCTTCATCCCACGCAAATGTGAAAGATGCGCAAATAATCCCAGTTCTAATAGTTTCTTTTTAGACCGAAGAACAGAATCTTCAACATAAACGCCACCAAGCTGATTTAAGAGTTTTTCAACTTTTGCTTCCTGTAAGTTGATTCGTTGAACCATGGCTTCTGGCGACCACGTCAGTGCTGTTTTAAAATCATGTTCAATGTTTTGAGAGGCTGCCAAGCAAGCTCGATAAACATCATAGAGAGGTTTAGAATCTGCTTCCGTGAGAAGCTTTCCTCCCAAATAGTTTATTTTTAAAAGATAATGACGAATGGCTGAGGACGCAGAGAGCTGAAGCTTTTGTTCCTCGTCACAACCCCCCAACAAAACACAGATGACAAGAAAAAGAAAAATTTTTTTATAAACAGACGTTTTCATCGTTTACCAATAAGGATCATGAAAAGGGCTTCTGCGCTCATGTTGCAACCGATGAACCGTAGACCCTTCGTATTCTTTTAGCCATCGCAATTGGTTTTCCAGGAGTCTCGCTTCCAGAAAATCTCCCGCACCTGTGACCTTTGAAAAATGATGAGATTGATACCCTTCCACCCTGGGGAGATCCAAAACCTCCTGAGGGTAAAAAATAGTCAGCGGCAAGGTCACGGAAGGCGCCCCTTTTAAAATAGATTGAATCGCGATGGCAACCTTTAAGGCTTCTTCATCCCCCTGCGTCAGAACGCTGGAATCCAATTTTTCACCCGTCAAAATATGAGATAAAAAAAGCTCAAATGAAATATGTTCTGCATAACACTTCCCATGGCTCCCCATCACCAAATCCGACACCCATTCTTTCCATCGTTCGGGTGTGGGAAGATTTCTTTGTAATAAAAAAGTTTGAATGCGCTTCCAATGGGACTGAAATTGGTCAAGAGGGTTAAAAACAATCGCTCTTTGAAGGGCTTGAAAGACGGGTTGCGTCAAGCTGTCATCGGTACTTTTTTCAAATTCTTGGTCTACGGCCTTTAGAAATAATTCCAGCTCAACAAATTGAATTTCTCTATACCTGGGCTCGCTAACACTTTGTTCGTAAAATTTCTCAAGGGCACTGGAGGTTAATTTGCCTTCTTTCCCCAATTCATAAAGACGCGCAAACAATAGTTTAAATTGGTCTAAAACAGCCGGCCATTGTAAAGAATCGATCACAACGTAACCTGAAGCAGGGTTCCATGGCTGAAATTGAGAACGCGCAAATTCTATGGCCATGGGAGATGTCAACTTTGAATCCAACACTTCGTTTCCAACCACAAGCCATTTAGATTGCAGCGCAAGCTCCGATACAGCCTCAACAGAGTTCATTTGAGTTTTATGTTGGGCATGCAACTCAACCCAAACCAAACACAGCTGACTTACACAACATAAGGTTAAGAAAAGCCATCGGCTTATTTCCGACATAGGCCAGATATAAAATTTGCTCCTCTGGATGGCAAGATGTTAATGAATATTGAGAGTATGTCGAAAAACCTTCCCCTTCGCTTCGCTCAGGGTCAGGATGACGGCATTTTCGGACAGCCTGGAGGGATGACTTTTTCGACGGTCTCCTTGAATATGAAATATTGTTTACCTACGGTTATTTGGCCAAACGAACTCTGCGTTTGCTATTGTTTTGTCATGGTTGAGCAGGAAGGCGCCACACTCATTGATTCCGGCGTTCTATTGGAACGGTTTAAAGTTGAGCATTTTTTAAGAAAAATAAACCTTCCCCTTCAAAAAATTTATTTAACCCATTCCCATCCCGACCACGCTGGAAATGCAGCTTATGTTTCAAAAAAATGGAAGGTGCCTGTTTACGCCAGCGCAGATGAACTTCCTTATCTTTTCGGCACAAAAAAGTTGGCGCCCCGAAATTATGAAGGCGCTAATTTACGAACGAGGTTCATTCAACTGGGAGACGCCTTCCTTCCGACACCTCGCATCCCTTGGGCAAAAGCCTATGAAGAAGATAGGGATTTTTCTGAGAGGTACCGCTGGATTCCCATCCCCGGACACACCCCTGGCAATGGCGCCCTGCTACACCTTAAAACCAAATCTTTGTTTTTGGGAGACAGTCTTTTAAATTGCAATACCTTAAGCTGGCGGCAACCGGTGGGGCTCAGCTTCCCCCATCATTTTTTCTCTCAAAATCAAGCACTGGCCATCCGCAGCACCACCGTATTAAAAGAACTCGATTTTGACCATGCTTTTTTTGGCCATGGCCCCCCCATTTTAAAAGCAGCCCAAAAACAAATCGCCGATTTTTTGGGGTCTAGAAAATAAATGACATCTGTGATAAAAGCTTGGGAGCTCTATTCAACAAACAAGGGCACAAAGTCATTACGTTAGGAGGAACACAATGAAGTATTGTAAGGGGTTATTGATTCTTTTGGTCACTGGTTTTTATTTTTCGGCACCGGCAGCAACCGAAGAAGATCTTCAAAAAGCCAATGCACTCATGAAAGATATTTCAGGGAATTGGATGGTGGATGGAACATTATTAGAAAGCGTCATTGACGATATTCATTATTCCAATTTCGACTTAGATCGGATTGATATGGAAATGGTCCTTTCTTATGAAAAGGGTGAGCTTACCATGCATAGTCCAAATAATGGAAACGTCATCGTTTACTCTCTTTTAAAAACGGAAGATCAAAAAGTCTTTTTTAGTAAAAAGCTTGGCATGGATCCTAACGACACGTGTTGCCAACAAAACGACGTAGAACTTCAAATTATTTTTGATTTTAGCAGGCCCCCTTTGGTGGTTGTCACTGCGCGTGAAGATTACATAATCGTCAGGAAAAAAAATCCTTCTAAAGTGGAAAAAACATCTCATACCTTTCAAGCAATCCTTAAAAATAAAGTAGCTGCCTTTTCTCCTTCAATCTCCCCTGAAGAATTATACAATCAAGAGATCCGAGTCACACTTGAAAACTCGAATGATGCACTCAAAGAATTTGAGTTTAAAGTGGTAAAGAAAAGTTATGTCCGTGATGGAGAAGAAGTTGTCTACTATGATGATGTTTTTAAAAATCCATCTACTGGAAACTACGAAGGGAAAATGGGAGATCAAAAAATTGTTTATTTTTGTGGTGCATCTCTTTCACACCCATCGAATTATTTTTATTCTGAAATTTTCACAGAACAGTTGAGATATGAATTTGTTGGGAATTTTTTTAAAGAGGGGGAAACCATTAAAGCCAAAGGCCAGTACCGAATTCAACATGTGACGACCGTTCCTTACGATCCAGATACAAGATGTTTTCGTTCGGGTGTCGGTGAAGACTGGAAACCCAACACCGAAAATCCAGTTAAAGGACAAGGAACATTCGAAGCCATCGTCAAGTAAGAAAATTTTCTTAACTATTTATGTATCCACCCATAAAGTCGAAATTCCATGTGGCATGGAATCGCCATTCCATCCAAAAAATTTTATGGCTATTTTTACTTCTGGTTACGGTTTCTTCTGGCCAGGCCCAAGATGAGAATTCAAATGACCCTGTTTCAACTTATGAACAGGAACTCTTTGGAAACGGCGGACTGGGTCCTTTGGAATCGTATTGGGCACAATGGCGAGTTGGGGCCCCACTGGTTTCTGATCTTTTAGATCACGATGAACGCAACCAAAAAATTGCGATCGCTGTTATGGATGATAGTATTTCGAGAGAACAACCAGCATTGCAATCGGTTTTAAGAAGATGGCTGATAGACGACCCCTCACCCAAGTTATCTCATGGAACCCAAGTGGCCTCTATTTTTTGCTCAGAATCATCCTGCAGCGTTGGAAATGCCGCTCAAGCGGATCTTTGGTTCTATAGTTATTCAGAAACGAATCCTTTCTTAAATAAGGATCAAAGTACCACCGTCATTTTACGATCCATCCAAGACGCAATTGAAAACAAAGTAAGAATCATTAACATCAGCCTCTCATTTTTTCAGACCATTGCCGAGATTGATAAACTTAAGATATTAGATTTGATTCAAAAAAATAATGTCATCATCGTCTGGAGCGCTGGAAATGATGCGATCACCGTTAAAACTGCTCATCCTAATTTATTTTCCATTGCCAGCGTAGATCCTTTTCTAGAGCCTTCTTCATTTTCAAACTTCGGGAAAGCCGTAGCTTTTGCTGCTCCGAGCGATCACTTTATTCACGCATTAAATGATAGTTCCTTTGGGGGCACCAGCGGTGCGGCACCGGTGATTGCAGGCGTTATTTTAAATATTTTAAAAGTCGCCCCCAATTTAACTGTTGAAGAAGTTAAAAAAGTCTTACAAGTATCGGCCTTGGATTTGGGTGCACCGGGGTTTGATGAGAAAACAGGATGGGGAATGCCCAACCTTCCCGCAGCGATCTATTTGGCACGCCTGGTAAAATATAAAAATTTCAAATTTTCAAATGACCTTGATCAAGACCGTTTCAAATTGAACAAAATATTAGAAAAGAAATATGAGCCTCTCTCTTATAAAGAAGTGTTCAAAAGTGACCATTACGTGGCGGGCGTTAAAAAAATTTTTTTAAATTATTTTTATCACAATTGCCCCGAAACTCGGATGCAAGTGTATCTCGTGTACCGGCACCACCACTTTCTCATTTCAGCCGCTTATTACCGCGATGACAAAGACATTCAAAAAGAATTACTAGAAGAGGCCTTTACAAGACTCCCCATCCCCATAAAAGTAGACTTCTTATTCAAAGACAATGCCCAAAGTGAAAGATTGGATTTAAAACTCTGGCTGGCCAAAACGATAGGCTCTTTTTTTGGTTTCAACGACACATTTTTTAACGAGACTGACAACGATGAAAATTCCATGGCAGCGCCGTTATTGAGCGCCTATGACGCCCGCGCCCGAGATACTTTAAAAAAGAAATTAGAAGACTTTCAAGAATGGGAACCGAAAGACCATGATGAAAAACTACTCTTCCGGTCAGCCCTCATTCGCCGCTTGGCCCAGCAAGGAGACCAAGATGTTGTAAAAATTATTAAGAAAGACATCGCTTCTATTTTTTATGCACACCAAATCAGAGGACTTTGGAAATTTCAGACTGATTTTTTTGCAATCGATATTTATTGTAGCCTATCCATGCATGCCCTGGTTGAAATTTTGGGCGAAATCCAAACAGAAGAAAGTGAAAAATTGTTGTTGGCCATCTTTGAAAGCGGCTATTTCATTGTTGATAGAATGACAACCGACAATTGGAGTTGGATGAATAATGATTCTTGGGCCATTAGTTTAAAAAAAATAGCAGAACATCGTAAAGATTTTTTAGTTGCGCTGCTTCAAAAAGACATTGACCCTGGTATTAAAAACTTTATTGCTTTTGCACTCACAGGTTTTTGGACTGTTCGGGATATTCCGTTTTTAATTTCAAGCTTAAAAGAATCGATTTCCAATCAAATACTTCCAACCGGTTTTTTATACGCTTTGGGGGGGATCGGCAAGGCGCACCCTTTTTTAATCGCTCAACTTGCAAGCTATCTCACGGGTGAGCCTTCCCAAAAACTTCTTCAAAAGGAAGATAGAAAACGTTTAAGACAGGAAATCCTTTTCACGCTCGGAAAAATCATAGGCTCTGATCCCTATCGCTCATCGCTGGCCATGCAAATGACATTGCCCCTATTTTTACGGGGACGCGTAGACCCCGATCCAGAATTTGCCAACATCGCCGCTTATTTTTACCAAAGACTAATGCAACCATAGCCAAAATTTTCCATTGAGATTCTTCGTGCCAACTTAAAATAATTTTTAAAAAAAACGATTGCTCCTGAAAATCGCCACTGCTAGGATTTTTTTGGAGGTGTTTTATGAAAAAAATTTTAGTCCTGTTTGTTCTGATCATCGCTCAAACCATTATTTTCGAGGGGTGGAGCAAAAATGTTGTTGCATATTTTTCTTGCAGTGTAATGGAACCCCTGAGTGCCTCTCAATCTCAAAGAGTCACTGTTAAGTTTGCAATAAAAAATTTAGATACATTGAACGACAAAGGCGAGTTAATACCTTATCCAGACATCAAGAAGGAAGATTTTGAGAATCAAGAAGATGGGCCTATTCTCGTTAGACCGAAACTAATTGGCAAACCCCATCCTTTTTATACCATGATGTCGAATCTCAACAGTCAAGGAGGAGATCTCCGTTTCGAAGGCCGTAACATCCGATTGTTTGGAGATGGGGATGGCTATCAATTTACAGACCTCGTCATTTGGGATGTAGATGAAGAGACAAATCGTCTGGAAGGCTATGTCCGTGATTATGGCCAGACCTACGCCGGCAATGAAACATTCAAACAATTTATCAAATGTAAACGCTCCACAGAGAAATTGTAGACACCAAGAGAGCTATCAAGATCATTTCAACAGTCTGCTAAGAACGGAAATAGCATCCGTTATTGACGTCTAAGATCACACCCGTCATGTGTTGACTTTGTTCGCTCAATAAAAACAAAGTCGCATCCGCAATATCTTTTGGCTCCGTCGACGAATCTATAAACTCGGAAGATCGATATTTTTTTAAGATGTGCTCTGGAATGGCTTTGATCATGTCCGTATTCACCACGCCGGGCGCAATCGCATTGACGCGAATCCAGGGTGAAAAATTATAAACACACGATTTTGTAAATCCATTCACCGCTGCTTTGGATGCACCATAAATAGGATCTGAGGAACCACAAATTCCAGAAACAGAAGAAATATTGACAATGGCTCCTCTTTTTTTCTGCTTCATCAATCGCTCAGAAAAATACTGCGTAAAATAAATGACCCCTTTTAAATTGGTATTTAAAACATCGTCAATGGCTTCATCGGTATAGACTGACAAAGGACGCCCAAAATAAATACCTGCATTGTTCACCAAATGCGAAGCTATGATTTTTTTTTGATCCAAGCCCTCAAAAAAAGATTGAATTTGATCACGCTTGCTTACATCCACTTCCCAAAAATGAAGGTTTGGAGATTTCAGTTGGTTAAGCCCTTCGGGTTTTCGACTGACAGCCAACACCTGGCACCCTTCCTTCAGACAACGTTCCACAATGGCATACCCAATGCCCCTTGAAGCTCCTGTAACAATCACGACTGCATTTTTCATTTAAAAACCAAGAACGTTACTGAGCCTTACGAGTTGCTTCTTCAACAATATTTTGTCCGCAGTCGATGTAGGCAAATAAATAGTTCCCAGACACGGGTGCTACTTTTTTGCTTTTCACAAACAACACCACACCGTTTTCACCCGGCTGAATAACACCCATCATCGTGCTTTCTTGTAAGGCTTTTTTATCATCTCCCAGTTTTTTAGAAGCAATGGTTAATGAAACCAAGCCCGTCTCGTCATTGCTCAAACTGCCTTGAAATACATAATTTTTGTCTTCATGCATTAGGGTCGCGCTGCCATTTTCAGTCAACCTATTTTTGGTTTCCCCCTCATGAGTTTCACCTTTAAAATAATGCCCAATGCCTGCCAAGTAGCCAAAGTTACATTGAAAATTATGACGCTTTTCGGCAAAACTCACTTGAGAAAAACCAACCAAAACAAAAAATCCTAAAATCAAAAATTTCTTCATAGAAACCTCCCATTTGTTTTCGAATGGTTTATCTTTATAAAACCCACTCCCAAAGCGCAAGCAATTCCTCTAGGCAGGTTTCCCAAAATAGATTTTTTTAAAGAACCGATAACACCGTTATTGATCCCTGCATAAATAATGTCGCAAGATTTTGAGTTCATTTTGAGCCGAGACAAGGAAGACGAACAAAATGCCCGGAGGCGTATCCGCCGTGATACGTCGAGGACATTTTGTGAGTCTGACGCAGTCGCAGGCCACAATGCAGTTGCTGGCGTAAGCCAGCAACAATACAATGATTTCCTTTCATTGCTGCGAAGCGCAAAGGGGCCAAAAGATGCGACATTATTTATGCAGGGATCAATAGTAAAAGAGTTGTTTTTGTTTGGTTTGACATATGTCTAAAAATGCGGAATGCAAATTGAAAAGTCAAGCCCCTGAAAACCTTGCAATGACTTCATCTTATAAAAAAGCCTTCAAGAAACCAAATGTACTTCCTTGGCTTGACGATTGTTTTTAATAAAAACATGGCGTAATTCGATGTAAATTGAATTTTCAGAAAAAATTAACATGAATTGCCGTTTCATTAATGTGGTAAAACTTGATAAAAACCGTCGATAAAAATAAAAGGAAAGTAATTTAAAATTTCCAAAAACAAGACAGTTTTTGACCTCGTTAAAAATATTTCTTAAATAAAAATGATTGTACACAGCTTTCAATTTGCTCATGGGGGCATGGCTCATGTTCATGGAAAACTCACCTAATCCAAATACTTCACCTTGCTCTTGAAGTGTTTGAGGCATCGTAAATAACTGATTTCGAATACAATAATCATAAAGGGGAGTGGCAGGATAAGGCTTATAAATGGTCCCAATACATTGATGAGGGTTAATTTCTTTTAAAATACTTACCGTTTGATCGACTTCCTGTGATTGTTCTGTCGGTATTCCAATCATAAAGAGAGCACCCGCATGTACACCGGCTTTTTTGCACACATCAAAGGCATATCGAATACGTTCAGAATCCGTATCTTTCTGTAAAAATTTTAGAATTCGATCAGATCCGCTTTCAATCCCAAATTCAATAAAATTTAAGCCCGCTTCTTTTTCAAGCAGAAGTCGATTCAAATTAATATGGTCAATTCGAGAAAAGTGACTAAACTTGTATTTCTTTTTCTTTTTAATGAGGATATCGCACATTTCCAAAACGCGTTCCTCGCTGACATCAAATTCATCATCATAAAATTGAAATCCATGGATGCCCCAGTTGTATTCAAAGTACTCCATTTGATCGACAATTTGCTCTGCGGTAAGCGCTCTAAATTTTCGTTGGTTTGTAGATTGAATATAGCAGAAAGCACAACGCCATGGACACCCACGTGACGTATATAAAGAAACAACTGAATTTGAATAAAATTTTTTCATTTTGTAAAGATTTTGGATTTTTAATAAATCCCATGCTGGAAAAGGAAGTTTTTGAAAATCACATTTAGATCGTTCTGGATTGAGTTTGACAGCATTGCCTTCACGGTACCCTAGATTTTGAATTTTCTCTGGTGAATCTACGCCTGAAAGAATATGGTTTACCAAGTCAAAAAAAGCATACTCCCCCTCACCTTTAATAATATAATCCACATAGGATTCAGCCAAAACATAACTTGAAAAAATGGTAGGATGCAGCCCCCCCCAGACTATTTTGACATCTTTTAAAATAGATTTTGCAAGCTTAGAAAGCTTGATGGCATCTAAAATAACAGGTCCTGTCAGAACGGAAATGCCAATGATCTTTGGCTGTACCTTACGAAAAAAATCAGAGGGATCTTCATGATTTACATTTCGATCTAATATTTCAACTGAAATTCCATGTCCCCGAACAAACGCCGCAATGGATAGAACTCCTGCAGGTAAGTAGCTTGGGGGTGTCCCGTTCCATGTATTTGCATTGATGAGAAGTACATCTGCCATATTTCAAACTTTAACGGACCATCAAAGGTTGTTCAAGAAGATAAAACACATGTATTCGATTTTTTATAGTGAAAAAGAATTGTATTTCTTGGAGAAGTTACTCTTTCCAAAGTAACTTTTTCAAACCGTGAAGCGCTCAGAAGAAGATCGAGCCCTTGAACTGTAAAATAATACAAAGAAGGTTCATTAAAAACCGAAAGTTGTTTTTTGGGTGACATGGATTTAATTTCAGATGGTGAATCTAAAACAACTCCAATGACGCTTCCATTTTCTTTTAAATGTTCAGCGATTTTATTTAAAGCGTCTAATGGAATATAAAACTTATCTAGAGTGTAAATTAAGCAGCAAACATCATATAATCCATCGTCTTGCCTTTCCACAAACATGTTTCGAGTTGTAATATCAAAGTTCAT
>JACQJD010000060.1 GCA_016198185.1 Deltaproteobacteria bacterium | reverse complement strand
TCGTTGCTACCACCGCAAGAGGTTAGCAACAAACAGGCCAGCAAGCCTGAACGCGTTCTTAAAAAAAATCGTAATTTTAGGAGCATCGTAATTCCTTTTTTCTAACAATTCCAACGGATGATTAAAGTTGAGATCACACGTACCGCATCAACTTAAATCAATTATACTCAGAATGCGCTGATTTTGAAAGAGCACCCTAAAAAGCTTCAGATTAAAATTTCATTAATGAACACGGTGACACGTTCTGTCACTTCAAATGTTCAGAGGCTGACAGTGGATAAAGTCCTGTAATATTCATTACTTATCATTTCTTTTTCTCTTTTTAAAAGTCATTCGTATAAAAAATTGACGCCAAAAAAGAAAATGGAAGCCAGCTCCTAAGCGTCAATAAATAAAATAACAATAGTAATATCAATAAGTTATACAAGTTCATCTTTTTTGGCATGTCTCGTGCACCTTATGTGTTGTAGAAGGCGATGGTTGTAAGCCAAGCCAGAAGGTGGAAAGTGAAAAAGTATTTTAAAATTAAATATTTTCTCTTTTTAAAGATCAGCTTATTTGCGCTTTTTTTAGCTTACCGAGCTGGTGAGAAAGCGCTATTTCATAAAAATATGAATGCTGAGCAGAAATTATTTAAGTCTTTACCGGAATTGCGCAAAGGATTCGGCGGTGTGGACCTTCAAACGGGTGTTGAAAACTTTAAACTTAAATTGCAACCCACGCCAACCCAGTCCAAGAAAAAATCTTCGAAACCAACCCAGAAAAAGTCTAAAGACAAAGTTTTAGAAAACAACCCCCTCCCTTCGGCATCTTCCTCTATGAAAGAAGCCCCTCGAACCCCTATTTCATTAGAGGGAGATGCTTATTCTTTTTTAAAGTTTGATCAAAAACACGCTACACGTAATGTAACCGAGCGAAAGAAAAATATTCCTTCGTTTTCGCAAGTGTATTTACCGGTCATGGATACAGGAACAGAACTTCTGGTGATTGAAGGGGTGACGGAATCTCCCCAAGGCAAACAATATAACATTCAACAATATGATTCCACGGGTACGGTGTTGCAAAGCGAATTTATGACAGTGCCTGGAGCTCCATTTCAAACACTGCCCAAGTTTGTTTCGGTTTCAGAAAAACAATTCATGCAAAGTTCAAATTTTTTCGCGTTTGATGACGAAACAGAGACCCAAGGCGTTCTGGCCTATGTACCGCTTGTGGAGTCCATCCTTGAAACCGCTTCTGATCTGGATTCACAAGAATCTTTGTTCCTTGGAAAAGATGCCACAGCCAATTTTAATGTCTATCAACTTTATCCCGGAATTTATTCTGCACGCTTGATCTTGCCCTAACCCAAAGATTTGATTATTCTGGCCTTCGTGAATGTATTTGAGCGTTTTGTAGGGGTGCGATATCTCAAAGCCAGGAAGCGTCATCGTTGGCTCAATGTAACAACATGGATTTCGGTGAGCGGGGTAGCCGTCGGTGTGATGGCGCTTGTTGTGGTATTATCGGTCATGAATGGCTTTGGGAATGATCTCAAATCCAAGATTCTGGCTTTTCGTTCTCATATCTTAATTCAAGGTCCCAATTTTGAACCGATGACGGTGCCTTCTGATTTTGCGCAGTCGCTTCGTTTGCATCATGAAAACATTGAAGAAGTGATGCCTTATTTAGAACGTGAAATGATTGTTAAATCAAAAAATCTATCGTCAGGGGTTATTTATAAAGGAATCCCAGAGAGCAAAATTCACTGGGAGCGCATGGATTCTTCCAGGCGTCCCAAGATTTTATTGGGGCGCGAGCTCGCAGTGGCTTTAAATGCTTCTTTGGGAGATGAAATTGAAATTATTTCGCCGCTGGAGACCACCGGCCCCTTGGGGACCTTACCTAAAATGAAGAAGTACACCCTGGCAGGGTTTATTGAAACAGGGGTCTATGAATATGATACCAAATTAGCTTATGTGACCCTCGCAGAGGCCCAGCGTTTTTTGGAATATGAAAGCAATCAAGTAGATGGGTTCGAACTCTGGCTTTCGGATATCCATCAGGTTTCAGCCGTGGCCAAAGCGTTATCTTCTTTGCCCCAAGATATTCCACATCGCGTGAGAAGTTTTCAAGAACTCAATCGCGCGCTTTTTGATGCACTTCGACTTGAAAAATTAGCGATGTTTGTGATCTTATCTTTTGTGATTTTGGTGGCTGCCTTAAATATGATTACAACTCTGACGCGCCTTGTCCTTGAAAAGAAAAAGGAGGTTGCTATTTTAAAAACCATGGGGGCTCAAAACAAACATGTTCTCATGATTTTTTTGTTTCAGGGGCTTTGGATCGGACTGATCGGGCTCATCGTTGGCCTTTTGGGGAGCGCAGTCGTATTATGGGGTTTAAATACGTTTGAACTGATTCGCCTTCCCGAAATTTATTACAATACGACCGTTCCGATAGATGTTGATTGGATCCATGTGGTGGGGGTGAGTGCACTTGCATTTTTCGTGACCTTGTTGTCATCTTTGTATCCTGCTTATCAAGCTTCACGTCTTCATCCGTTGGAGGGGATTTTGAATTAACTTCATGAGAACCATCATTGAGCCTTTTAAAATTAAAGTTGTTGAATCCATCCGCATGACGACGGTCTCTGAACGAAAACTTATTTTAAAAAAGGCACACTACAATCCCTTTTTAATTCCTGCAGAAGATGTTCTGATTGATCTTTTAACCGACAGTGGTACGGCAGCCATGAGTTCTAAGCAATGGAGCTCCATGATGGATGGAGATGAAGCTTATGCAGGGGCTAAAAGTTTTTATCGGTTTGAAAAGGTCACCAAAGAACTCACGGGCTATCGTACCATTTTACCGACGCATCAGGGACGGGCAGCAGAAAAAATCTTATTTCAAGTAGCCATCCAGCTTTCAAAAACGCTATCCCCGGTGATCCCCAACAACACGCATTTTGATACCACCCGAGCGAATGTGGAGCATGTGGGTGCCCAGGCGGTGGACTTGCCCTGCAAAGGGGGGACGAACCCTTCCCTTCGAAAACCGTTTAAAGGAAATATGGATCTTGAAAAATTGGAAAACTTAATTCAGGAAGTTACGCCGAAAAGAATTCCACTCATCATGATGACCTTAACCAATAATTCCAATGGGGGGCAGCCTGTTTCAATGGAAAATTTGAAAATGGCCCGAAAGATTGCTTTGAAGTATAAAATTCCTCTTTTTTTAGATGCAGCTCGATTTTCAGAGAATGCCTATCTTATTAAAATACGAGAGCGGGGTTATTCGAATGTCTCGGTAGCCTCTATTGCACAGCAACTCTTTCGACTTTCCGATGGTTGCACGATGAGTGCCAAAAAAGATGGTTTGGCCAATATGGGTGGATTTTTAGGACTCAATGATCCTGCTTGGATCCGTCTTGCGCGGTCGCTTCTTATTTTAACAGAAGGTTTCCCAACTTATGGGGGGCTTTCCGGGCGAGATTTAGATGCTTTGGCACAAGGGTTTCATGAAGTGTTGGATGAGGATTATTTAAAATATCGTCTTCGATCGATTGAATACGTGGCAGAAAAATTTATTAAGTTGGGCATTCCCATTGTAGAACCGCCGGGAGGGCACGCCATTTATATTGACGCAGAAGCTTTTTTACCGCACATCCCACCCCAGGAATTTCCAGGACAGGTGTTGGTGGCGGCTTTGTATGAAACGGGCGGTATCCGTGCATGTGAGCTTGGGTCGGTGATGTTTTCCCGTAAAGAAGAGGGGACTTTGGCCGAAATTTCAGCGCCCATGGAGCTTGTGCGATTGGCATTTCCCAGGCGGGTTTATACACAAAGTCATGTTGATTACTTGGTCGAAGTTATGCAAGACATTGTCAAACATAAACAAAAGCTCAGAGGTTTTAAAATCATACGGCAAGAGCCCGTGATGCGACATTTTACAGCTCATTTTTGCCCCCTTTAATTTTTGAGATCAAATGTCGATAAGACATCATATGAAATACTTCCTTTTGCTTGGGGTGATGGGAATCATGAGTTGTGCCAGCCAACCTTCGAAAAGAGATTTCGAGCGAGACCAAGTGAAAGATATTGTCATTGGCAAAACAACCCAACGTCAAGTGTATGATGTTTTTGGAGAGCCAATTTATTATGGGTCTCGCGGTGATGATGAATCTTGGTGGATGTATGTTCACACGGTATCCAGAAATTCTGAATCATTGTCTTTGTATTTCGATAAAGAAGGTCGTGTGAAAGATGTTCTCTATTCGCCCTTTCGAAAATCGTTGTCAGAGAAAATGCAAGCCAAGCGGTAACGCTTTGCTTGAGATTTTTGATTCCCTATGTTAGCCGCATAAAGATGGCAATGACCGTAGGTCCCTATTCGATTTTCTTATTGGAAACCGGTGAATTTGCATTGGATGGCGGAGCTATGTTTGGTGTGGTCCCCAAAAACATTTGGCAAAAAAATCATCCGACCGACGATCAAAATCGCATTGATATGGCACTGCGAATCATGCTGATCCAAGGCCCCAAACAAACCATTCTGATTGATACGGGAATTGGGGAGAAGTGGGATCCTAAATACGAAGCCATCTATCGTATTTCACATGAAAAGTATTCTCTGAAAAAAGCGCTTTCACAAAAAGGCATAGCACCCGATGCGGTGACAGATATTATTTTAACCCATCTTCATTTTGACCATACGGGGGGATGCACGTATCAACAAGCAGGAAAGTTGGAGCTTACATTTTCCAAAGCCAATCATTATGTACAAAAGCAGCAATGGGATTGGGCGATGCAACCCACCGAAAAAGATCGCGCAAGTTTTTTAAAAGAAAATTTCGAACCCCTTACCTTGGGCAAACTCATCTTATTGGAGGGGGAAAAAGAAATTTATCCTGGTATCCAGATTTTAATTTCGCATGGCCATACGCGATCTCAACAGGTCGTTAAAATTTCCGATGGTGCCAAAACGCTTTTATATTGTGGGGATCTCATTCCAACGGCTTCGCATGTTCCCATTCCTTATGTGATGGGGTATGACAATTTTCCATTAATTACGATGGAGGAAAAACGAACGCTTTTGGAACGGGCCGTCAGAGAACATTGGGTTTTATGTTTCGAGCATGATCCTAAAATTGCAGCGGCTACCGTTCAGAAAGATCCCAAAACAAATCGGTTTTCTATTGAGAAGGTCGTAACCTTTTAACAACATGGTTATTGGGTCAAAGTTAGCCCCCTCTCCATATCTCTGAGGCTCGAGATGCAATGCCGCCTCAGAGATATGGAGAGGGGGCTAATGGGGCCCACGTTAACGATGTTTCGTAAGATTCCTGAGGATCGCTTCTCCAAATTCTTTTGCTGCTTGTGGGCCGACGCCGGTAATCGTAAGTCCATCTTCCTCCACAGGCTTGCCAGTATAATGAGCGCCTTTTGATTTCATGTTTTGAGCTTCGCTTTCCCAGCAGGTAACGGTTTTATCTTTGAGTAAGCCTGCATTGGCCAAGATCGAAGGGGCAATACAAATTGCAGAAACCAATTTTTTTTGTTCCGATGCCGTCTTTGCCAGCGTATGGCAGGTAGCGTCATCAAAATACGTTTTGGCACCGCTACCACCGACAAAGACAAGGGCATCGTAGTTTTTCATGTTTACGTCTTTGAGTGCTTTGTCAGGTTTGACGATGAGGCCCAGCATGCCTTTGGCAGGCTGGGGGGTGGTGGAGGCAACAGTTACCGCGACATTATGTTCTTTTAAAATGGTATAGGGTTCTTCAAATTCTTCATCCCTGAAATCTTTGGGGGCAATCACCATGAGAACTTTTTTCATCATAAAATCTCCTTTCTTGTTGGATCTTATATCGGGGCATCTATGAAAATCAATAGCGCCATGGTATAGAATCAATAAATGTTTTCTTCAAAAGTGGATCTTAAAAATTTTTCACAGGAAAAGCTCGAATGTTTTTTGGGAGAGATGGGTGAAAAAAAATTTCGATCCGTCCAAATCATGAGCTGGATCTATCAGAAAGGAGCTTCTTCATTTTCTGAAATGTCGAATTTGTCTTTAGAACTTCGTCAAAAACTGGAAGCGTTGTGTGAATGGACCGTCTTAACAGAGCGCGAGCGCCAATGGGGGACAGATGGGACACAAAAATTTTTATTTGAACTCAAAGATGGCAAAGCCATTGAATCGGTTTTGATGCCTTCACCCGATCGGGTGACGATTTGTATTTCAACGCAAGCGGGATGTCGCATGGGATGTCACTTTTGTTTAACCGCAAAACTCGGGTTGCTCCGAAATTTATCGATGGCTGAAATCGTTGGCCAAATTTTAGAAATTCAAAAGAAAACGCTCATGCGTGTGACCAATGTGGTCATGATGGGGATGGGAGAGCCTTTTGATAATTATGATGCGGTGGTAGAGGCTGTTCGCATTTTAAGATCTCCGCAGGCTTTTCATATGTCGCAGAGAAAAATTACGGTTTCAACGGTTGGACTGGTTCCAGAAATTCTTCGGTTTGGAAAAGAGATGGACGTCAATTTGGCGATTTCGCTCAATGCCCCCAATGATGAACTTAGAGCAAAACTCATGCCCATTACGCGAAAGTATACATTGGCAGATCTTTTGGAAGCTTGCCGAAAGATTCCTTTAAAGCCCACACGTAAAATCACATTTGAATATGTCATGCTTTCTGGCGTGAATGATTCTTTGGCGCACGCCCAGGAATTGGTGGAGAAAGTTCGAGACATCAAATGTAAAATCAATTTAATTCCTTGGAATGAATTTGCTGCTGCAGGAGAATTTAAAAGACCGACCTCAACGGCCATTGAGGCCTTTCATCAATATTTAAATGACCATCGGGTGTTGGCTACGATCCGGTATAGTCGAGGGAGAGATATTTCCGCTGCATGTGGGCAGTTGATTCCGAAAATGATCAACCATTAAGGCTTGCCCTAGAGATTCCCCTTTTGGTAAAGTTTTCTTTATGTGTCACGCCGACGTGGCGGAACTGGTAGACGCGCTTGGCTTAGGACCAAGTGGGTTTTCCCGTGGGGGTTCGAGTCCCTCCGTCGGCAAAAATAGATTGAAGATGTTTTGAAAATCAAAAAATCTTTTGATCGCTAATATCGCTTTCACGGCTCAGTCTATCAAAATGACAACTGCCCAAAATAAGTGCTCAAATGAATGCAGGATGACATCGTTCTGTCATCCCGAGCCGAAGGCGAGGGATCTCAGGCTTTAAAACTGGTAGAAGTAGTGACAGTCGTTTCCAATCCGGAAATGGATGTTATTAATAGCATAAATCCTTCTGGCTTATTTATATAAAAGACAGGTCCGAGAGATATGGCTTGACAAATTATATGTAAGAATGTAAGATTATCTTACATTGGAGGCGATATGAAAAAGGTTCTTATGACAAATATGTCTTCAAAAGGCCAAGTAGTGATTCCAAATGAATTTCGTAAAAGCTTGGGCTTGACTGCCGGAAGTCCGCTTGCGGTCTTCACAGATGGCTCAAATTTAATGCTTAAACCTGTTCAGCTACCAAAAGTTGAAGATTTTGAAAGTTTGCTTAGAGAAAGCAGAAAGGCAGCTAGAGCTGCAGGGCTTAAAAGATCCGACATTAGGAAAATTATTAAGAAAGTGCGTTCTGAACGTTGAAATATGAACGTTGTTATTGATACGAATGTCATTGTTTCAGGAATTTTCTGGGGTAGGTCCACTCTGGAAAAATGATCGGATTAAAGTTGTTGTTTCAGAAAATATTCTCAATGAATATCTTAGGGTAGTTGAAAAAATCTCAAGTGTGAGTGGACGAAATGACCTTTATGAATATTGGCGTTTTGTTATTCCAAAAAAGGTAGAGCTTATTACAGTAAAGAAGCTGTTTCAGCTTTGCCGCGATCCAAATGACAATAAATTTCTTGATTGTGCAATTGCGGCAAAAGCTAAATACCTTATTAGTGGAGATCAGGATCTTTTAGTATTGAAAAATGTAATGTACGTTCAGATTATAACTCCGAAACATTTTTTGGAAGTATTTTAATTATGGCACAGAGAAAACAAACGAAGCTGACCATGGGTGAGCATGAAAACCCGATTGGGCTCATTTAAAAAAATGCCGCTCATTGGCTAGAATATTACTCTCAATGATATGAAACTCATGCTTATTATAATTATTTTAGTTCTATTTATAGTCAGCATAATTATCATCAGAAATTTGAAAGATACTTATATCAGCGAGGTCGTTGTTGCAAAACCCTTTGATGTTGTCTGGGAATGGATTTCTAATCCATTAAAATATGCGGAGATTTATCCTAATTGGATAAAAAGTGTGGAACAACGTTCTCAAAATATTTTTCAGGTACAGGATCAATTTGGTAGCACGTATGATATAGAACTCATTGCTAACAAAATTTATGGAATTGTTGATTTGAGCATAGGTCCAGAAATATCACGTTCTCGATTGTATGCGCTCGATGAACATAGAACTGCAATTGTTCATTTTTCCAAACGTTTGAAAAATAGCAGTTTGATTGTTTGGTTTTTTCATAAACTCACCACAGACAAAGATTTGAAACATGCCAAAAAAATAATTGAGCAAGCCAGATAAGTTTTAGACAGGTCAGAAAGACAATAACAACCCATTTTAGTCCGCTCCCAAAACATCGCACCAACATGTGAGCAACCTTGAGACCCTTCGCTTTTGGCTCAGGGTGACAGGCGCTAAAATATTCTGAACGCGGCAACTATTTGGAATAATTGATGTGCCGGTTTCCAATGTCATGCAAAATTGACCTTGATTTTGACCCATGTGCCGTAGTCTGTGAAACGCGATACACTTGCCGAAAATTTATGTTTTTCATCGGTAACCGCTTATGTGGGTAAAAGAGAGTGCATTGTTTTTATTAAAAAAAGTGTTATTGATACAATGCATCTTTAAAGCTTCAGACTTTACCAAGCGTTACATAAAAACTTTTTTAAGTTTTTGGGATATCATTTGAATCGCAGGAACATTTCGATTTTCGACTCTATAAATTACACAGATTTCATTATAAAAAACAGGAGCTCCTTTAATTCTTTGTAGTTTCATTTGAAACTCACGTTTCGCAACTCTTCCTGGAATAATGCCAAAACCGCTGCCTGATGCCACAAGTTCTGTAATGACTTCAAGACTTGAAGAAGAAAGAACGGTTTTATATTTGATTTTTGTTTTTTTCATTTTTTTAAGTAGATCTTGTGTTTGAATCAGATCAGGATCACAGATTAAAATCCCATTTCCCGAATAGGGATCCTGTATGATTTTACTTCCCTTGCCCTTCCAAAAAGTGACCTCATCACTACAGAGTTTTTGGATAACAAGATCTGGATGTGGCACAGGATTCACCACAATTCCAAGAGATATGTGCATACTTATAACCGATTCTGTAATTCGGCGTGATAGGTCATGGATACACTTAATTTCCAATTTTGGGTGATCTTCTAAAAGAGCACTCATAAAATAAGGCAATGAATAAAGAGCAACAGAAGGGTGGCATCCAATGATGTATTGCCCTGCAATATCCAAGTGTGTACTCACCGTTTTTTCTTTTAGTTTTTCCCATGAATAAATAAGATCTTGAGCTTGAGTTAAAAGTTTTTGACCTGCTTGTGTTAGAGTTACCCCTTTTTTGCTTCGAATAAGAAGGGGGACCCCCATATTATTTTCAAGCCGTTGAATAGAGGTTGTTAAAGAAGGCTGGCTAATCCCTAACCGTTCTGAAGCTCTTGTGAGATTGAGTGTTTTTGAAGCTTCGATAAAATATGTTAAGTCTTGAGAACTGGGAAGCATAGTTTTTATCTATCACAACAATAAATAAAATCAATTTTACTTATCTTTATGTTTTCAGTTAAAGATCAAGACAGGAGGTATAAAAAAATGAAAAAGAAGAAAATAATAATGATTGGATTCATGATGAATGATTGGATTCATGATGTATGCAATGTCAATGGCTGTGGCAAATGCAAGCTCTGTGGTTCTTTCAAAAAGAACGGTGGAGTTGAATGTGGATATTTCCACAGCAAAACTTAAGCTGTCACGGGCTGATTATGTTTCACCGGTTGTAAAAGTTCTCGTTCCTGAATTGGCTGATGTTACAATTTTAGATCACAGAAATACAGGGGAAGGAGCCCCTTGCCTAGCGACCTACGAGACGGAATCACCTAGTGATGTGATTCAAAGTAATCCTCAAGTTGAGAAAATAAAATTTGATATCACCCTTAAAAAGTCGGTTCGATTAAATCCAGAAGGAACGGCTTGTGTCGTTCATCTTTCAGAAGAGGTGGATGGTGTCATTCGAGGATTTCAATTTGTACATGATCGAAGTCTTTTTGTTGGTGAAAGACACATCGATGATTGTCGTTAAAGAGGAAGGAGGTCTTATGAAAAAGTACGCTGTATTATGTTTTTTGATTTCTGGAGCAATTTTATCGACGAATAGTCTATTTGCATCAGGTAAAATTGCTTATTTAAAAATTTCTCTTGGTCAAGTACCTGGAGAATGTTCCGAGAGTAACGAGTCTCTTTTACAAAGAGCACAATTTGAAGGTCTTCATTAAGAGAAGAATAGGGGGATGATTATGAAATCCGTATTAAATCGCAGACAGTTTTTTAAAGGAGCTTTAGGGATACTGACTGGAAAATGTAACACTTCGCGATGTTCCATGATCAATGATCAATTGCCAAGGGCGTGAAAAGGTTTTGCTTCAATTCTCTTTTTCAGATAATTTAGCCTTGCAAATGAAAAAATCAAAAATCCCACCAGAACTTGTCTATTCGGATACCAATGTCATTGGTTTTTATTTAGCTGCCTGCCCAGTGCACAAACTTTATCGAGATTTTACGAGTGGCGTTTTATGACGGGATCTTTAAAAGGAAAAACACTTTTCATTACGGGAGCCAGTCGCGGTATTGGTAAGGCCATCGGACTTCGTGCGGCGAAAGACGGTGCAAATATTATTGTTGTGGCCAAGACCCAAGTCCAACATCCTAAATTACCAGGTACCATTTATACGGCCGCCGAAGAAATGGAAAAGGTAGGGGGGCAGGCATTGGCGGTTGCCGGTGATATTCGATTTGAAGACCAAGTGGAAAAGGCTGTTCAACAAGGCATCCAAAAATTTGGAGGCATTGATATTTTGGTTAACAATGCCAGCGCAATTCATTTGACAGATACACCCTCAACCCCTCTCAAACGCTTTGACTTAATGTTTGCAGTGAACGTGCGAGGCACCTTTTTATGTTCTCAGCACTGTTATCCCTATTTAAAAAAATCAAAAAATCCGCATATTTTAAATTTGGCTCCACCCTTAACCATGAAGAAAGAATGGTTTTCACAGCACTTGGCTTATACGATGTCAAAATTTGGGATGAGTGAATGTGTGCTGGGGATGCATGAAGAATTTAAAGAAGACGGCATTGCTGTCAATGCGCTTTGGCCCAAAACAACCATTGCGACATCTGCGGTGACACATGTTTTAGGTTCAGAACTTTCAAAACATTCCAGAAAGCCTCAAATCGTTGCGGATGCGGCCTATTGGATTTTAACGCAAGAAAGTAAATCATGTACGGGTAATTTTTTTATCGATGAAAATGTGCTTCGAGAACAAGGCATCACGGATTTTATCCCCTACAGTGTGGATCCAAAGGAGTCCCTTCAACTCGATCTTTTTGTTTTATGAAAAATCATTTTTCACCCATGAACGAATTTGCTTATTTTGATCGAGAGAATCTCACAAAAATTGCGACCTCCCATCAGGAGGTTTACCGAAAGGCCAAGCCCTTTCCTCACATTGTATTCAATAATCTTTTTCCAGAAGAAGTTTTAACCCAAGCGCTCAGTGAGTTTCCAGATCCCAAAGACCCGCGCTGGATGCATTACAAGGGGGAAACGGAAAAAAAATTGGCCTCTCGAGACGAGCGGTTTATCGGTCCTTTTACCCGTCATTTTTTATATGCTTTGAATTCGGCGCCTTTTATTGAATTTCTGGAGCAGCTTACGGGTATAGAAGGGCTTATTCCAGATCCCCATTTTGAAGGAGGCGGGTTGCACCAAATTGAATCGGCAGGTTTGTTAAAAATTCATGCTGATTTTAACAAACACCCACGATTGCGATTAGATCGAAGACTGAACATTCTTATTTATTTAAATAAAAATTGGGATGAATCTTATGGTGGGCATCTTGAGTTGTGGAACAAAGAAATGACGCAGTGTGAGCAAAAAATATTACCGGTGTTTAACCGCACGGTTATTTTTAGTACTACGTTTTATTCCTATCATGGGCATCCGGATCCCCTGACTTGTCCAGAGAGCATGACCCGAAAATCTTTGGCGCTCTATTATTATTCGAATGGACGGCCTTTGGGTGAAACCGTGCGTACCCATTCCACCTTGTTTCAAAAACGAGCCGGTGAGGGCTGGAAAGCGCACAAGAAAAAGTGGTCGATTCGTCCCAAAAAATGGATCCAAAAATACTTCCCCCAGCTGTTCTATAAATAGAGCTTGTTCGGAGATCGTGAAGATGCTGTCATCCTGAGCACGAAGTGCGAAGGATCTCATCAAAAAAGACGAGATTCTTCGGGCAAATGCCATCAGAATGACTGAATCTCCGAACAAGCTCTACCTAAACGATCTTTTCGGGCTCTTTCTCTAATTTAGTGAAGCTCCCAGACTTGCAGTCGGCAAACTTCGGTCTATTCAAAGGCTCGCCTCCATTGTTTTCCAAACGTAAGCTGCGCTCTGTAGCGATTGTGGGTGGAACAGAGCAATCTCAGATTTTCTAATTCTGCCTTCCCTCCCAATGCAAAAGGTTTGATGTGATCTACTTCTAAATACGCTCTTTCGTTGCACCTTTTCCCCCCAGGGCTTTGATACATGCATTTTCCCTCATCCCGTTTCCAAACTTCTTGCTTCGTACTCATGGGAATGTAACGCGAGAGGGTTGTGTGTAAAACACTTTCCATTTTCCATGGGACGAGAGGTTTTTGGACCTGTGGCATTTGAATGGACTGGGTTCTTCGCTTCTCACCATCAGGGTCCAAAGGACCCCCAACCCCCTTTTTAGCCTGCCTTACATTTTGTTGCTGCTTCTTTACTTGCCTGCGTTTTAGCTTTCGCTCAGGGTCTTTCTTTTCTAAAAGCGCTTCCAACGCTTCATTGAAAATATCTTCCAATTTACCACTTGGATATTTCTTTTTAAGAACTTCTCTGGCCCTTTGAATTTTATTGGCCACCGCTTCATCCACCACACACTCAATTTTGACTTT
>JACQJD010000049.1 GCA_016198185.1 Deltaproteobacteria bacterium | reverse complement strand
TATAATGCGTTTGGTAGAGATGCGACACACCCCTCTTCACAAAAAGTGTATGTCAACCTGAAAAAAGCATTTGAATCTGGAAAGGTGCCTTGGATCCAACAGCCATTGCCAGTAGTGCCAATAGATGTTGTTGTTATTTCAGAAGATATGCCAGATGCCTCTCTCAAAGGGTTACATCAGCATGTCGCTTATCGATATTTAGAAAATTTTATGTCTATGGCATTTACCCATCTGGAGGAGAATTAAATGAAGATCCGACGGTTCATGTTGTCAGTCCTATGTTGTGGCATGATGCTTTCTCTGCCGGCATTAGGATTTACAGCCAGTAAGTTTAAAAGTCTGTATGATTTTCTTCGCTGGAAAAAGAATATTTTAAAAGAGCTTCAAGATCCGAGTCGAAGTCCAAATGGTCTAGCTGCAAGCATCTATTCTCAAACTTTTCCAGACGTGCACGGCCAATCTATTTTTGAAATAGCTCTTGTCGAAGGATTTCCACCGTTCCAAAAAATTCAAAACGCTCCACCAGAAGTCTATGACAAGCTCTATGAGGAATATCGCATTTGGGCCAAGGAGTATATTCATCTTATACGAATTTTAATTAATCGCGGAGCTCATGTGAATGCTTATGGGGTCCTTGATTCTTCTGAAATTGGCACTTGTTCTATTTCTGGGAAGCCCGATACTTCTCTATCAACAAGCATTAAATTACCCGTTTGGATCAAACCTTTTGCGTCAACGCATCTTGCCTCAGATCGATTATTGCAGCTCACCCCAGAGGAAGAACGCATCGAATTGCCAAGGCGTAAGAGCTTAATCTACGAAGACGAGGCATTGATCCGAGAATTGGCAATGCTATTTTCGGATTCAATCATAAAAATAGATTACACGGCGCCAACGCACTTAAACTTAGATCAATCGGTGTATCAAGTGGATTATCGCTGGGACTGGAATGATCCTTTAACTTATTATCAAGTATTAGAAGTTCCGTCAGTGGATGCATGGGCGGAGTGGTTTAGCAGACGCTATTTGAACTGGGAAGCCGAGTCTATTCAAGATGCCGCCGGAAACGCTATTTGGGTGGAAGAGACAAGGTTTTTATTTGGAATGTTTTATCGAACTGCGGATGCAGCATTTACGAATGCAAAGAACATGGTTGAGGGTGGTTTTCAAGCCTATTGTGATGACATTGTAATTCAATGGGATAAGCGTTGTGGTCGTTTGCATTCCTTACATCATGATCAGCGCAAAAAATTAGATTTTATTTTAGCACGGCGACGACGTCTTGAAACTTTTATCCGAGAATTAAAAGCCGCATTAGGGGTTGATCGTCCGTTTCAAACCAATGCGTGGGGCTATCCCATTCATTCTACGATTCGCACTGAGGGGAATCCTGATCCTGTTTTCAAATCACGGCCCTCGGATCGTTAACAAAAAAGGTTGGTTTATAGTGCCATTTTGTGTCCATGACACCGCCCATAAAATGATCACGGTAAGTCATTGAAATAAATATGTTTTTTGTTGTCCATGGTTTTAAGTTCATTGAGTTGACACCTCAAAATAAATTTTATAGGGTGCGCTTATTAAATACAAAATAATATCAATAGGTTACAGATAAAGTGCATTGGCCCTCTTATTGCTAAGTAATTCATTATGGTGAGGTATGTTCAAAAAATAGCTTTTGCCGTCGTTGCATTGGTTTCCATTGGTTTACCTTTTCACAATCTCAAAGCTCAAGAACATCTCGGGTTAGAGGAATGGAAGAAAAAACTGACATTTTCACCAGCAGGGCAACAGGCATTTGAAGGCGAAGCCAAAGCGCCTCGAGAGTTACAAGAAGGCTTTGCATGGCTCCCAAACTTCGATGATCGCCAAGAGGTGGCACTGTGGTACGTGAACACGTTTATGATCGGTGTGCAGGGGGGGTCTTTCCATGAAATATCTTTAGAGGATGTGCTGAGGTATCAAAGTAAAATTCCTGCCGCCACCGGTGATGTTAACCTGAGATCAGCCGAAAATTTAGGGTTTCATTCGATTGCAGGCATTGCGCCATTCGAGTTTACCGCAACCCAAAATGAAATCACGCTTTCAGATGAGCAATGGGCTTTTTTTGAAGAGATTTTTGAATCTCTTAACACCTGGTACGATATCTTCCATAAAAAACCCATCGGTGCCTTATGGGAAACACTTTCAGATCCACCAGCTTGGATGATGAAACTTGGTTTTCGAAAGACTGATCAAAATTCTGATCAAGCCTTGGCTCAAAATGATCGTACTGCAACCATTGAGTGGAGCACTGCTGGCATTACAAGAATTTTAGGCTACATGGATCATTTGGTGAGGGATTATGCAGATGCACATGATTTTGCCGAGAGATTTGGTGGGAATTATCCATATGCCCAGAAGATTTTATTTGTAACACAACTTCTTTGTGGCGTGGTTGGACAGGGCCACGCAGCAGATATGGAGGCTTCAGATTTTAATTATGATGACCCCTTTTCGAAGTCTTTACCGCGAGCCCAAAGAGTTAGAAAACTTTTAGACCTATTGGATTTCATTTCGCACCATCAATTGCCAGATGAAGACAATAACGGCACGGGTTATGATTTTTTAAGGAAAAAATTTGAGTTGATTGGCCAAAGAGCACGGGCTCAGCTTGGCTTTAAAGTCACAGACCAAAAGCGTGTAACGATGTTGGTGGCCAGTGGTTTGGCGGCAATGTTAAGGGGTGGGTTTTGCAGAAGTCCAACGTGTGCCACAGGTCGATTGGGAGAAGTTCATCAACACAGAGACAGTGCACTGGTACAAGATAATTTGCTTTTGGTACCCGTTGTAGATGGAGAATTGCGGGGGTATATCGAGCTCATGCAAGAACGGGTTACGGGTTCGGAAGATAAGATTTTAACGGTAAAGACCATTCAGTTTGAAGGGTTAACGGAAAATGGTGCTCATACTTTATTCTCCTATTTACACCACAAGGCAAAAGCGGCCGGGTTTATTGGACTTGCATTTCCTCAAACCTTAAGAGGGCGCACCAATATTGGAGAAAATAAACGCATCATTGAAGGACTTCCAGCCTATCAAAAAGGAAGAACCATCACCGTTACCCCCCTTCATGAGAATGAGTGGAAAGTGGCAAGGCAAAGCTTTGGCGCTTCTGGTGGCACGTATTATGAAGGCGATTTTATTTTGCTAAATGAAGCGCATTTAGCAGGACCTAACGCAGTCTCTATTGAGTCTTTAGAATGTGATTTGGCCATCCGACGCAAGGCAGGTGAGGTAGAAAAAGAAAAATTCAAATCTGCACGGCCAGAAGTGTTATTGGTAACGTATCTTGCTTTAACAGAAAAAGCCCAAGAAATGTTTGTGGCGTTATTAGAAGCCTATGGCCACCGAAATCTTGTGCTTTTAATTCCTTATTTATTTAATCCTGAAGAATCATTTCGCAGAATTCAAATTTATTTGGACAGAGCCATTCCAAGGGAGGTTGTCGGATTGGAGAGGGAAGAAGGGCGCCTCGATCTTTTGGAATATGTTTTTAAATCTGTGCCGTGGCAGACTTATATTGAAAACGAAGCCCGTAATGCCGGATTTATGGTTGACTTATATGATCAGTTTATAACTGCTTTGGGAAAAGAACGATTTATCCGATCGTATCAAGAATCCATTAAAATTCGGCTTCCAGTTATTGTATCGAATGCTGTGCCCACTCATTGGCTTATTGCGCTTTCCTTAAGTCTATCTGGAAATGCTGTGAGAGAGGTCCTGTCAGCGCTTTCAATGCGTTCAAATTGTGGAACCCTCTCTCTTTCAGAAAGTGATGCCGATCGATTTCTAGGACGGGTTCCAGTTTTTTTAGCAGATGGGGTTGATAGGGACATTCGAAATAAGGCTTTAGACGTCTTTGGTGGAATCGCCGTGCAATATCCTGCAGAAGCGGCTCAATTGTTAGAACATGAATCGAAAGATATTGCTAACGCTGCATTCTTGAGAGCCCGCCTTATGGCACAGCACTGGCCTGCTATGACAGATAGTCAAATTGGAATGGTTGTACATCTTTTTGAAATGGCTCTCTCTGGGGATGCTCAAAAAATGTTACGAGCCGTGCATTTATTCCAGGAATCATTCATAATTAAAGATCCTAGGGTTGAAGAAGGGTTCCATCCCATGTACGCTCTTGAGCTTTTTTATATTGCCCTTTTAGAAAGTCCATCCGAAGAAGTCAGAAAATTAGCAAAGAGTGAGCTTTACTTTTTTCTATTTGGCTCGAAACGAGATCTATCACCAGAAGGACTGATTGAGCTATTGCGACTGCAGAAAGAGAATCCATCGGTGTTTTTAGAAATTCGCGATCCAGACAAAGTATATGGTTCTCATGCGCAGAATCGCATGCTGATTACCGTTGGAAATAAAAAATTAGTGGACTATTTACGATCTCAAGGAATAGAGTTTTCTGATCCTCTTGCTGATTTGGAGCCGATTCCTGATGATCTGATGAATCTTATCAAAGCAAATTTAGACCGTCTTCCCCGAGCTCCTCGAACGCCCAGAGAAATGATGGCATGGTCATTGGAAAAAAGTGGAGGTATTTCTGGCCGTGTAGAGTATGCCTTAGGAAAGATTTTTAGTGCTGCCGCCAAAAAGGAACAAACAAGTAGCCCGTCCTCTGATCTTGTACGAGATGTCAGAGAAGCCAACCGCCGAGATGAAGCCTTGACCGGTGAAGTGCCTGAGGCCCAAAGATCACGCGATTCCCGCAACCGCAGAGCCAGAAGCAAAAAAGGGCGGTAACGGTCTACTGATTAAGCGTACTGTACAATGGAAAACACATCGTAATTTTTGAGTTTTTCTCGGCCTTTGAGAAACGAAAGTTCAATGAGGAAAGCACAGCCCACCACTTTTCCTTTGAGTTCTTCGACAAGTTGAATGGTGGCATTGCAGGTTCCACCGGTAGCCAATAAATCATCCACAATTAACACGCGGTCATCGGCTTCAATCGAATCTTCATGCATTTCCAAATGATCGGTCCCATATTCCAAGTCATACGATTTTTTAATGGTCTTATAGGGCAATTTTCCTGTCTTTCGAACAATGCTAAAGCCCGCCTCTAAACGGTAGGCCAAAACAGACCCTAAAATAAATCCTCGGGATTCAATCCCAATCACCTTTTGGATCCGATCCCCTTCATAACGGCTGTAAAAAATGTCGACCACCTTTTGGAATAATTTGGGTTGGTTGAGAAGGGGGGTAATATCCTTAAAAACGATGCCTTTTTTAGGAAAGTCTGGAATATCTCGGATGGCATTCTTAATTGCATTCATGGAAAAATTAATATAAAAAAGTACCCGATTCTTGACAAGATGTTTTACACAGCCTTTAGGAGGAAAAAATATGAGAACTGCAAATCCAGCATTATCCGCAACAACGTTTAGTCGTGCATCCTATGGTTCCAGAACCACAGAAGTGATGACCCTGGGCGGCACGGTGAATAAGACATTTATTTTAACCGCACTGCTCATTGCATCGGCGGCATTTTCTTGGAATTTATGTCTTCAAAACCCAGCCAATTACCCAGCCTTAACGCTGGTGGGCCTCATCGGGGGACTCATCGTCGGAATGATCACCGTTTTTAAAAAAACAGCGGCTCCTTATACAGCGCCCATCTATGCCTTATTCGAAGGGCTCCTCTTGGGTGGCATTTCTGTCATGTTCGAACAACGTTTTCCGGGAATTGTCTTTCAAGCGTTTTTAGGGACCATGGGGACGCTTCTTTGTTTGCTCATGGCCTATAAATCTGGGGTGATTCGCGCCACTGAAAATTTCAAACTGGGCGTTGCCGCAGCAACGGGGGCTGTTTTCTTTTTATACCTCATTTCTTTTATTTTAGGATTTTTTGGCGTGCCCATGAATTTTCTTCACGATAGTTCGCCGCTCAGCATTGGCATCAGTGTTGTCATTATTGCCATTGCGGCCTTTAACTTGGTCTTAGATTTTGATTTTATTGAGCAAGGGGCCGAAGCTGGCGCACCCAAATATATGGAATGGTATGCGGGATTTGGACTTCTCGTTACACTCGTATGGCTCTATATTGAATTTTTGAGATTGCTATCCAAACTCCAATCTCGGCGCTAAAGAGATCCTCCGGACTTGCAACCAGCAGGTTTGCAACCAGCAGACTTGCAGTCAGCAGACTTGCAGTCGGCGGACTTCGCCCTCAGGATGACACGCAAGAATCTTATGAAACGTATTTATTTTGATTACAATGCCACTTCGCCGCTTCGGCCCGAAGTATATGAAGCCATGTCGGTGTATTTAAAAAGCCAATTTGGGAACGCCTCCAGTATTCATGAAGAAGGGCGCAAAGCGAAAGAGGGCGTTATGGTGGCTAGAGAATCGCTGGCACAGGTCAGTGGTTGTGACCCAGAAGAAATTATTTTTACGAGTGGTGGAACAGAAGCCAATAATTTGGCGCTCAAAGGCGCTTTTGAGTATTTTTATCCTCAAAAAAAGAAAATCATTGTTTCTGAGATTGAACATCCCTCCATTTTAGAAACATGTGATTATTTAGCGTCTCGCGGGGCAACCCTTGTCAAACTTCCGGTAACGAAAGAGGGCATTGTGGATGCAACCCTTCTCGAAGCGAGTTTAAGCGATGATACACTCCTGGTTTCGGTTCAATATGTAAATCACGAAACGGGAGTCATTCAGCCGATTCAAGACATGGGAAGACTCGTTCAAAGCAAAGGGATTTTGTTTCATGTGGATGCGGTTCAAGCCTTGGGAAAGCTTCCCATGTCTTTTTCAGCGCTCCCCGTGGACCTGATGAGTGTTTCAAGCCATAAGATTTCGGGGCCTAAAGGAATCGGCGCTTTGATCCTCAAGCAGGGGTTAAAACTTCAAGCGTTGGTTCATGGTGGAAATCAAGAACGAAAGCGACGGGGTGGCACTGAAAATGTTGCTGCCATTGTTGGATTTGGAAAAGCCTGTGACCTTATTTCAGAAATGGGGGGCCAAGACCAGGAACGCATTGAAAAACTTCGAAATTATTTTGAAGCAAAGCTTAAGTCTCAATTTCCAACGATTTCCATTCAAGGTGAAAGCGTCCCTCGGGTTGGCAACACGTCCAATATTACCTTTGAAGATATCACCAGCGAAACCCTACTTTTGAATTTGGATTTACAAGGGGTGTCTGCTTCTTCGGGAGCCGCGTGTTCATCGGGGTCTTTGGATCCCTCTCCCGTACTTTTAGCGATGGGGCTCTCTGAAAACCTTGCTTTAAGTTCTGTTCGATTTAGTTTTGGTGCTGCCACTTGCCAAAATGAAATCGATGTTGCCTTAAAAATTCTTTCAAATATCGTAGAGCGGTTCAGGGCATCCGTATGAAGAAAAAAAAACGAGTGGTCGCTGCCTTATCTGGAGGCGTGGATTCTTCGGTTGCAGCTGCTTTGTTAAAAGAAGCAGGGTATGACGTCATTGGCATTTCAATGCAATTGTACGATCACGCCCAAAATGAAACAACGCGATTTGACAGCTGTTGTTCTTTAAAAGAAGTAGATGTCGCTCGCAGAGTCGCACAAATTTTAGAGATTCCTTATTATGTCTTAAATTTTGAAAAAGCCTTTCAAGAAAAAGTGGTCGATTATTTTGTGAAAGAATACTTAAATGCCCGAACACCCAATCCCTGTGTTAAATGCAATTCAGATGTGAAATTTAAAGCCCTCATTCAAAAAGCCAAAGAGTTGGGCGCAGATTATTTGGCAACCGGGCATTATGTCAAAAATGTATTGAATGCCAAAACAGGATTCTATGAACTTCACAAAGCCAAAGATGTGAGCAAAGATCAAAGTTATTTTTTATTTGATATCGATCGGAACGAACTTCCTTATTTGCTCTTTCCTTTGGGAGATCTCTTAAAAACACACGTGCGAGATCTGGCCAAGCGTTTTGGTTTGCCGACGGCCCATAAACCAGAAAGCATGGAAATTTGTTTTATCCCCAATAATGATTACGCGGCCTTTATTGAAAAAAAGTTAAGTTCACCCTTATCCAAAGTGGCTGGAAATGTGGTTTCTTCCGATGGAAAAATTTTAAAACAACATCGTGGCTATTATCAATATACGGTGGGTCAACGAAAGGGGATTGGTCTTTCGCAAACGCATCCCCTGTATGTTGTAGAGATAGATCCAAACTTAAAACAAGTGTGTGTGGGCAAAAAAGCAGATCTCTGGATGCGAGGACTCATTGCCAAAGATATTAATTGGTTAAGGTTACCGGAAACACAAGAAGTCTCTCTCAAAATCAGACACTCCAAACAGGAATGGCAAGCCAGGTTTTCTGAGACCGTGAGCTGGTCATCACACGCGCAACCTATTTTTTTCCAAGACAGGGTTGCTGCGGTCACCCCTGGCCAAGCGGCTGTTTTTTACCAAGACGATGTCCTTCTCGGCGGTGGCTGGATCGAACGCGGTTTACATTAGCAGGCTGTTTGACGAATGACGGCATTGAGAGTATAAATTTGACCCCATGCAACCTTTAGATCCCAAGAGCACTTCCCACCTAGAAACTGCGATCGGTTATCAGTTTAACAATATGAATTTATTGGAAAAAGCCCTTGTCCATAAGTCTTATGCCTTTGAAGCCATGACCGATTCCGAAGGGCATAATGAACGCATGGAGCTTTTGGGAGATGCGGTTTTGGATTTGGTCATTACCGATTTACTTCTCAAACAATTTCCAGAAAAAATGGAAGGGGAGCTTTCTAAATTAAGAGCTTCCATTGTCAATGAAGCCCAACTTGCAACCTTAGCCCAAAATTTTGATTTAGGTTCATCGCTGCTATTGGGCAAGGGTGAAGAACGTACCCATGGCCGAAACAAGAAGTCTATTTTAGCAGATACCTACGAGGCATTGATTGCTGCTGTTTATTTAGATGGGGGATTTGAAACGGCCTTTCAAATGATATCCAGCCATTTTAGAGCTATTTTATTGCGAGCGGCGACCGAGGATATCGATCGCGATTATAAAACGCGCTTACAGGAGTTTATTCAAATACGTTATAAAACCATCCCTCACTATCGGGTCACCAAAGAACTGGGCCCTGATCACAACAAAGTGTTTCATGTCAGCGTTTCGGTATCTAAAAAGACGCTCGCATTTGGATCTGGAAAAAATAAAAAAGAAGCCGAACAACAAGCTGCCAAAAGTGCCTTGCATATTTTGGAAACGCCCTTGTAAGTCATTGATGAATTCACAAAAACCATATCTCATCACCATTATTGGTCGACCCAACGTCGGAAAATCCACGCTGTTTAATCGGTTGCTCAAAGAACAGAAAGCCCTGGTGGCCAAGGAGTCTGGCCTCACCCGCGATTATCAACAAAAGACCCTCTGCTGGGGGAAGTATACCTTTGAGTTGATCGATACCAGTGGGTTCGACATCATTGCGAACGATCCCTTGAGAAAGGCCATGGATCTTCAGTATGAGCGCATCCTTTTGGCCTCAGATGCATTGATCTTTGTTTGCGATGGCCAAACCCCTCTGACGCAATTGGATGAAGAATTGCTTCACAAGATGAGAACGTATCATTGCCCCATGCTTTTTGTTGTCAACAAAATGGATACGAATTTTTATCAAAAAAATAAAGATGTGTTTTACCGTTTTTTTGGGAAGGACTTTTTACCGATCAGCGCTGAAAAAGGGGAGGGCATTGGAAGGCTCCTGACGGCTTTTGAAAAGCAATTCTTTTTACCAAAAACAACGCATGAAAAAAAGTCTGCCATTCGGACCATTCCAGTCGCTATTTTGGGACGTCCCAATGTTGGAAAATCATCGCTCGTCAATGCACTCCTGGGGTTTGAGCGCTGTCTGGTGAGCCCTGTTGCTGGAACGACCCGCGATGCCATTGACCTCAACATTGAATATGGGGGCCATCACTTTGTGTTCATTGATACCGCAGGGCTTAGAAAGAAAAGTAAGATTACTTCTCGCGTTGAAAAAATATCGACCCAAGCTGCCATTAAAACGTTAGAACGTTCGGAAGTGGTGTTGCTGGTGGTGGATGCCACCCAAGGGTTTACAGACCAGGATTTAAAAATTGTGGACCTCGCCTGGCAACGGGCAACCGCAGTCATCTTACTCATCAACAAGTGGGATTTATTGCCCAGCGACAAGAAAACAAATACCTATTGGGAACGGCAAATGGCCTATCACTTGAGACATTTTAACCGATTGCCGTACTTGTTTATTTCTGCGACGGAAAAAAGGAACATCCAAGATATTTTTAAAGCCATTCTCGAAGTTAAAGTTTTTTATGACCAAGTGGTCGATGCAGCAAAATTGCGAACCGCTTTTTATGAGTGGACGCAGACCACCCCCCATCCCCTCATTTGTCTCGGAAAATATCGCAAAAAAGTAAAATGGGGTAAAATAGCACAGCGACACGTTTCGCCCCCGGAATTTAAAATTGAAACCCCCGATGCCAAAAAAATTACAACCTCTTACGATCGCTTTTTAAAAAATAAGATTCGGGAACATTATGGCCTTTGGGGGATCCCCATCTCGATTGCATATCGACCACCGCCGGTTCAATGATGTCTGGGTGTTCGAACGAGACGAAAACCTTCCACCCCTGAAAAACGACAGGGATTAGAACCAAGCCCCAGTTCATGCACATAGGGGTTGATGACAGACAAAACAGTCCCCCTGGCACATCCTCCAACGATTTCAATCCATCTCCATGGATCGTCTAGATCAGGCCAAACGATTTCGGAGGCATTACCGAGCATGTCAAAGAGCCCAAAATCATTGGGTAAGAGTAGGGCGACGGGGTTGACTTCAAAAGGCCCCGGAGAATTATTTTTAAACCAGGCGTATCGTTCTAGATCATCATAATTTTTATAGTAAAAATGGGACCCTGCTTTTAAAGCGTGGAGCCATTCTTCTTGGGTGGGCAAGCGATAATCCCATTGCGTTTGATTTTCATTGAGACGGGCTATAAGATTTTTAATTTCTCCGTATATCATGAAAGCAGTCACTGGAAAAAAATAATGATTTTTCCATTCTTCTAATTCCACAAACCACGGTCTAGCCTCGTGTGTTATTTGATCTTCTTGAAAGTTTGTAAATTCCGTTTTTTGCATGTAGAGGGGGTAAGCAAGTCCAGGAATGAGGACAAATTGATTTTCAAATGCTTCCCAATCTGCGGTCAAATGGTATTGCTCGGCTAGGGCATGGGCAAAAATGAACTCTTCCCGCTTTAGGTTTCCAAATGCATCTAGAACCAACAATGATTTTAAAGGCGCCAATGATTTGGGAACAATATAAATCTCATTTAAAAACTCGGCTTGCGAAGCATCCAGCGAACAGGGGGTATAGCCAACTCTGATAAAATCAGAATAATAGGAGACAAAAGGCTCGAAATCAGCAGCGTCTAAGGTACTGCTGCTGGGTCTGTGATCCGCATAGCGATCCCACAACGAAATGTCTACCGACAAATGGTCTGTCAATTTTTTTTGAATCATCGATTGATCTGGAAAATGAATATCGAGGTAGATATTATAAAATTTTTCTGTTTCGTCCTTTTTTGTCGAGATGGCATAGGTAAGATCATTGTGATGGGTGAGGGTATGTTGTTTTTTTAAAAGCGCTCGCAAAGAGCGAGCCATGGTAGGTGTAAAACCCTGAGAATAGGTTGCTATGTATCGATAGAAAATAATGGCCAGGTCGATTTCTCCTTGTTCAATCAGTGCTTGTGCCAAAAGATGAACCCACTGAGCTCCACGAGAGGTCGCAAGATAGGGGAGAGCCATTTCAAAAAGCTCTCTCAGTTCCACAAAAGTGAATCCATCTCCTCTATCGGATTGATACGCTTTCATGAAAATAGCATTGTTTGGTTCCAGGTGTTTTTGCATTTCCACGGGCATCCGTTGAATGAGCTTTTTCATTTCTCGAAGTGCTATCCACCTGGCAGCTTCTTTCACGTGAGGCTCCGGTGTGGAAATAAGTTCTTCTGGAGAATCAGCTTGAATGTTTAAATAAATTTTCCAGGCCCCCCTAAAATTTTCGTTCTGAATCAACGTTTGTGCTTTTTGAAAATAGGACGCACTCTCATAGGCTGCTGCGGAAAGAGCAGAAAATAAAACGGACACCATAGCAATAATTTTAGTCATGATTTTAATCTGAGATAGGGGTATACCTTGTTTTCTCCTTTATGGCCAGCAGGCTATTGAAAAAGGCCCATCTACGTCGTTGCCCTCGTCGTGTCTCCTTCGACGTACCGCTCAAGTACGCCTCAGTCGCCCCTCCTCGGGCGCCTAGTATCTGGACCTTTTTGAACAGCCTGTGCATTTTAGTTGAAATCCAAATTTGATGGGTGGTATCCATCCGTTATGGCGCAAGCAGTATTGATAGACGGATTAAGAAGTCCTTTTGTAAAGTCTGGTTCAAAATTGAACGATGTGCCAGCACATGAATTGGCGACCGTTGTGGTGCGTGACCTTTTGGCGAAGTTGGATTTGTCAGCAGATGTCGTCGATGAAGTTATTTTTGGGAATATTTCGCAATCTTCAGATGCCGCCAACGTTGCACGCGTGATTGCGCTCAATGCGGGACTGCCTTTCAGTATTCCAGCACATACGGTGGTGAGAAATTGTGCTTCTGGGATGGAGGCCATCTCTGAAGCCTGTGATCGGATTCATTTAAATGAATCGGAAGTGATCGTGTGCGGCGGAGTGGAGTCTATGAGCAATATTCCACTGATCTTTCCAAAAAATTATACAAATTTTTTAGCAGAATGGATGAAAGCAAAGTCGTGGGTTCAAAAACTTAAAACGTTAAGTTCGTTTCGGCTTTCCATGTTTTCACCGAGGGTGGCTTTGCTGGAAGGGCTTACCGATCCCTTTTGTGGTCTATCGATGGGACATACGGCGGAAGTGTTGGCTCGGGAATGGAATATTTCCAGAAAGGCCCAAGATGAATATGCCTTACAAAGCCATCGGTTGGCTGTTAAAGCTGGGCAGGATGGAAAATTTTTAGATGAAATGACACCCTTCTATTTACCACCGAAGTATGACGAAGTGATTCAGGAAGACATAGGTCCTCGTTCCCAGCAAAGTATGGAGCAATTATCAAAATTAAAACCCGTTTTTGATAAATATTACGGTTCCGTAACGGCGGGAAACAGTTGTCAAATTACAGATGGAGCGGTGGCAGCCGTCATCATGAGCTCGGAAAAAGCAGCAAGTTTGGGGTATGAGCCGTTGGCGACGGTTAAATCTCATGCAGCTGTTGGGACAGATCCCAAAAGAATGGGATTGGGCCCCGTCTTTGCGATGCATAAAGCTTTACAAAAAGCGAATTTACAACTTTCAGATATGGAACTTATTGAACTCAATGAAGCGTTTGCAGCACAAGTGTTGGCTGTGTGCAACGCCTGTGAGAGTGAAAAATTTGCCAAAGAAAAATTGGGGTTGGATGCCCCGCTCGGTAATATTAGAAAAGAAATTTTAAATGTGAATGGGGGTGCCATTGCATTGGGGCATCCTGTAGGGGCATCGGGTGCAAGGTTGGTTGTGACGTTGGCAAAAGAAATGAAACGTCGTCATCTTCGGTATGGTTTGGCAACGCTTTGTGTCGGTGGGGGACAAGGGGCTGCGATGATTTTGGAGGCTGGCACATGAGTTCTTTTCGCGTTGAAAAAACAGCTTCTCATCTGGCCATTGTCACCTTTGATCTAGAGGGTGAAAAAATCAATAAGATTTCAACAGATATTGGAAAAGAGCTTGAAGTGTTGCTGGAGGGGCTTAAGAAAGATCGATCCATTCAAGGGATGATTCTCGTGAGTGGTAAGAAAGATATTTTTATTGCAGGTGCAGATATTTACGAAATTTTATCTGTGACGAGTTCTCAAGAAGGTACGGAGAAATCAAGAGAGGCCCAACGGTTACCCGCACTCATAGAATCGTTGCCTTTCCCCAGTGTGGCCGCAATTCATGGTGCCTGTTTGGGAGGAGGTTTGGAACTGGTATTGGGATTTTCATATGTGATTGCCACCGACGATCCCAAAACCAAAATTGGACTCCCGGAAGTTTCATTAGGCATTTTGCCAGGCATGGGGGGCTGTGTACGCCTACCCAAACGTGTAGGGTTACAAAATGCACTTGATATGATTTTGGGAGCCAAAGTTTGGCCTGCAAAAAAGTGTTTTAAAACGAAGCTCATCGATGAATGGGTGCCTAAGGAGATTTTATTAGAACGATCTTTGGAAGTTCTTGAGGAAGGAATTTGGAAGAAAAGAAAAAGGGAAAAAGTTTCTATACAGAGCTTATTACTTGAAAAGAATCGATTTGGACGAAGTCTTATTTACAAAAAAGCCAAGGAACAAGTTTTAGACAAAACCAAAGGGCATTATCCTGCGCCATTGCGAGCATTGGAAGTGATCTATGAAACCTTGGATCGTGGCATGACCGATGCTCTGGCCATCGAGGCAGAAGCTTTTGGCGAATTGGTGAGCACCTCTATTTGTAAGAACCTGATGGGTGTTTTTTTTCTACAAGAAGCAGCCAAAAAGAAAACAGGCAGTAACACCCCTGACATCCTACCCAAGGTTATTGAACATGCGGGGGTGGTGGGCGCAGGAGCGATGGGAGGCGGCATTGCGCAACTGTTAAGCCATCGAGGGATTCCCGTTCGACTCAAGGACATTGAAACCAAAGCTCTCTCACGCGGCCTTTCAACAGCGAAAAAATTGTTTGATGATTTGGTTTTAAAGAAAAAATTAACGACACGGGAAGCGTATCAAAAAATGATTCAAATTAGCCCAACCACCCAGTACTCGGGTTTTAAACATCTGGATCTTGTGATTGAAGCGGTCATTGAAGATTTATCTGTTAAACAAAAAGTCTTTTTAGATTTGCAAGCAAGTACATCTCCTGAGACGATTTTAGCAACGAATACATCTTCTTTATCGGTAAAAGACATTGGAAGTGCGTGTGCGCATCCAGAAAGAATCATAGGGCTTCATTTTTTTAATCCGGTTCATAAAATGCCCTTGGTAGAAGTGATTCGTGTGAAAGAGGTAACATCGGAAGAAACAGTGGTCACGGCCGTTCAATTTGTAAAACAAATTGGGAAGGTCCCCATTGTGGTCAAAGATGTTTCTGGGTTTCTCGTCAACCGTATTCTCATGCCCTATATGAACGAGGCTTGTTATTTATTGGAAGAAGGGATTTCGATTTCGATGATTGATCAGACGGTGGAAGCGTTTGGATTGCCCATGGGGCCCTTTGCCTTAACAGATGCGGTGGGAATCGATATTGCTCAAAAAGCATCCCATGTCATGTATCAGGCCTATGGGGAGCGTTTAAAACCTCATGATTTTTTGGACAAAGTGGTTCAGGCTGGATTTTTGGGGAATAAAAACAATCAAGGATTTTATAAAAAAGATAAAAAAGAAAAACATGAGAATGCGACTATTTATTCCATCATTGATGTAAAACCCCGTGAGCAAGCTTATGTATCGCAAGATTGGATTGAGCGGATGATTTTTTTAATGATCAATGAAGCTGCTCTTTGTTTGGAAGAAGGCGTTGTGGAACAACCTCAAGATGTGGATGTGGGGATGGTATTTGGTATGGGATTTCCTCCTTTCCGAGGGGGGCTCATGAAGTATGCCGATAGTGTAGGGGTGGACAAAATTTTTAGCGAACTTGAAATCTTAGAGCGACGCTATGGGCTGAGGTTTAAACCGGCGCTACTCATCGAACGATTGGCAAGATCTGGAGGAACGTTTTATGAACATTAAATGTGTGGGGGTCGTAGGTGCGGGACTTATGGGATCTGGGATTGCGCAAGTGGCAGCGATGTCCGGATTTGAAGTGATTGTTCGAGATATTTCGAAAGAGCAATTGGAAACCGCAAAGCTTAAAATTGAAGAAAGCCTCACGAAGTTTTGTGAAAAAGGGAAAATTCAAAAAAAAGAGGTTGCAACTATTTTGAAGCGACTAGCGTTTGGGAGTGATTTTTTTGCTTTTAAGCCCTGCGACGTGGTGATTGAAGCTGCCAGTGAAAATGTGGCGATTAAGCTCGATGTATTTAAAAAATTAGATGAACTGTGTAAACGCTCTGCCATTTTGGTGACCAACACATCTTCGATTTCTATTACACAAGTGGCTGCGATTACCCATCGGCCCGATAAAGTGGCTGGGATGCACTTTATGAATCCAGTTCCGATCATGAAGCTTGTGGAAGGGATTCGGGGACTCAGGACTTCCGATGAAACGTTTGAAGGGGTTCGAGTGCTTGCTCAAAAAATGGGGAAGACCTTTGTTGAATCCAAAGATTCTCCAGCGTTTGTGGTCAACCGCGTGTTGGTTCCTATGCTGAATGAAGCCATTTTTGCGTTGCAAGAAGGGTTGGCTACGAAAGAAGATATTGATACGGCGATGAAACTCGGATGTAATTTCCCCATGGGACCTTTTGAGCTTTTGGATTTTGTGGGGTTGGAGACTGCTTATGCCATTATGCAGGTCCTGTATCGAGATACTGGAGATTCAAAATATCGACCTTGTCCCTTGCTCAAAAAATATGTGGACGCGGGATGGCATGGTCGAAAAACGAAAAGAGGATTTTATGACTACACTAAAACATGATTTTAAACACCTGTTGGTAGAAGAAAAAACGGGTGATCTTTCTGGCATTATTTTGGTGACGCTCCATCGTCCAGAAGTTCTCAATGCCATGAACCGATTGATGTTAGAAGAGCTGAAAGAAGTATTGACGTGGCTCGGAGAGCAACTGCATCTTCGTGTCTTGATTTTAACGGGTTCGGGAGACAAAGCTTTTGTTGCTGGGGCCGATATCAGCCAGTTTGAGAAAATGACACCAGCCGAAGCCATTGAGTTTGCGACGTTTGGACAGTCTGTGTTTAATTTGTTGGAAGGACTTCCTCAGGCAACGATTGCAGCTTTGAATGGTTATGCACTCGGAGGGGGATCTGAATTGGCTTTGGCGTGTGATTTCATTTACGCTGCCAGGGATGCTAAGTTAGGCCAGCCGGAAGTCAATCTTGGGATTGTTCCTGGATATGGTGGGACGCAGCGATTATCACGCCTGATTGGCAAAGCCATGGCCAAAGAGCTTATTTTTTCTGGCAAAATCATTTCGGCTGAAGAAGCCCTTCGTATTCGGTGGGTGAATGCCGTTTTTGAAGGGAAGGACTTGATGGCCGAGGTTTATAAAACAGCAAAACTCATTGCGAGCATGGCACCCCGGGCTGTTGCAGAATCTAAAAAGGCCATTGAAGAAGGGTATGATATTTCTCTGGGATCCGCACTGGAATTAGAATGTGACGCATTTTCTGCAACCTTTGGAACTCAAGATCAAAAAGAAGGGGCCCGTGCCTTTCTTGAAAAACGTTCTCCTAAATTTACGGGGCGGTAGTCGCGCTTACCTATTGCGACAGGCGGTTCAAATGCAGCTGTTGGCGCAATACAACAGTCTGTTAGGTCACTTGCTGAGCGAGGTGATTTCTTGCTTTAGCAGAGAGAATTTCAAAGCAAATTTTTCTAAATAGGCATCGTTCCAAGAAAGGGAACTGAGCCAGGAAGTTTCAAATTCACTCCCGGTTTGAGAGATTTCATCTGTAAGACGGATGAGCAATCGCCAGTAAGTGGTACTTGTGTCCGAGGGTTGATAGATGTGGTATCGGTACCAACGAAATAATTTAGAAAGCCCATAGGCAAATCCTTTGTAAAATTGAAGGGTACGCCAGTCGTTCTTATTTCCTTGATCCAAAAAAAGCCAGTTGTGATTTGTTTCTGAGAGAATGTCTGTTTCTACGTCTTCCAAAATAAAAACCGATTTTTCAGAAAGCCACAGCTCTGGTGTTTGTGGCGATAAGGTCTTGATGCTGAGCGCTTCTTCTGGAAGCATGTTTGAAAGGGTTTCCAACATTTCGATCAAATGCGTCAGCGATTCAAGATCGATGGGTGTTTGCGTTAATCGAATGGATTTTGTAAGTGTCAAGGCTTGTTTCAAAATATCGATGGCCAGACTATGCGACTTTTCTGGATTGACCCTTTCGACAAAGAAAAGTTCAAGATAGCGTCCAATGGCATACATCATGCCCGCGGCTTTTAACTCATGATGGTTTAAAAAATTTTCTTTGGCATCTTTGGCAAGACTTGCCCAAGCTTTGATAAATCCTTGGAAGAAATCATCTCGTGCGGGCAGTGTTGCGGTGAGTGAAACAGGGTGATGATACTGTTGGCCGGCTTGATATTCTTTGCCATCCCAAAATTGTAAAGGGTTGCCAACAAATCTTGCGTCATTGGAAAAAGAAATATTTTCAATTGAAAAAAATTGAGATTTTTCTTCTGGGGGAAGGATCTGGGTCCATTCCAGCCGATACTCTTGTTCTCGAACTTCTTTCCAAGCATGTGCATTCAACGTAATGTTTTCAGATGATTCGCCTTGACGCAGGGTGAAGTGGACGCCTGCGGGTGGGGTCGAAGAATTCACCCATAACGAAAACTTTAAAGCAGGGGGCAAGCTCCAGGTTTCATCATCCCAGGTATTTTGTGTTTCCAGGCGTGCATCGATGACAGAAAGTTTCAATTCATTTTCTTCAAAAACACGGCCGTAAATGGGGGGGTAGGTGGCGGCTCCCACCAATTCATTGACGGTAACGGGCGCAGAGCGAGTGGTTTCTCGAAGCAATAAAGGGCCAAGCCCATCTTTATCCAAAAGAGCGCTCGATGCCCAATGGTTGGAAAGCCAGCTTACAAAAATTCCTCGAGGGGTAGATAAAAACAATGTCCAACTGCTGTCAAATAGGGCACGCGAACCATTGAAAGAAGCATCCGGGGTGAGGGTATCTTGATAAATGTATTTTGGAATTTCAATCAGAGGCATTCTGGGGGGTGGGACAAGGTCGGTTAAGGTAAAATCTTCATCATGATAATATTTTTCCAGAACTTGCTGTGCGTTTACCATTTCGCCACCCCATTTCGTCATTTTTTGAGTGAGGTAACCCGTGCTCGTTGCATTGAACAGAAGCAAAAAAAGCTTTCCTTGGGGAGAAAGCCTTAACCCGCGTGTCGCAAAAATGGGGATCATGATATAGGTATTGAAAATTAAATTATGTGCAAGGCCCGTCGAAAAGAAAGGTCTTCCATCCAAAGATCGAGTTGCATATTCGGTTCCAATATTGGCAGCATCGCTGAGCAACGTAAAAAATAGAGCCTCTTTTAATTTTCCGTTCTTAAATAAGCGGCTCACATGGCCAGACTGCCGTAAATATTCAAAAGCGTATATGCGATCTAAGGTATCGATGAGAGAAGCTTCTTTTTGAGCCAATTCTGCAGTAGGCCACACATTGGGCACCAATGCCGTTCCACATTTTCCCTTCCAGCCAGCTTTTAGCATGAGTTTTAATTTTTCAAGTTTTTGAAAATGGGTGAGGTTGGCTCCTAATTTTTCGAGTGCTAAGAGTTGCGTGAGCCCAAGGGATTCCTCAGATGCCCGCAAGAAATTGGAAAGCGTTTCTGTTTCTTCCATCAGTGGACCCAGGTCAGAAAATTTGGCTTTGGTTTTAAGCCATTCCAAAGCACGGCGGGATGGTGCGGTCATGGGTAAGGAGGTCCCAGGGACTCTCTGGAACAGTTTTAATAATTCAAATTTAACTCTCGTTTGAACCTGCAAGAGTTCTAGCTTTTGTAACGGCGTCAGGTTTTCCAATGAATGAAGGAAGGCGTATCTTCTATAATGTGATAGGGCTTCGGGACAGAAGGTGGAGAGATCTGAAAAAGCCATGCCTTGAAAGGGAATGAGCCCCTCTCCTTTGGTAACCCGTGTGCCTTCAAAGAATTTTCGCAGCCGTTCAAATGTCCATCCCTCCAAAGCATGAATGTGCGTATATCCTTGTGTTGTAAGCACGCGCTCCAAAGGACGTATAAACGTTTTTCTTTTTTCCATTTCACGAATGATCTTTAAAGCGGTTTCATGGGGGAGCGCCCCTTCATGTGCCAAACGAAGGGCGGAAAGGCGTTTCTGGACCGTTACAGAAAAGTCTGCCAATGCAAGCTCCTCTGCCTGCCAGCCGGAGAGCCAAGGTGTTCTGCTGGTGAGTGCGCTTTGTTTTGCGATCCCCAACCCTTGACGAATGGCATTGAGGTCTTGAATGTTTTTTTCTATTTTTATTTTTTGTAATTTTTTCAATTGAACGGTTTTACCAATGGCGGCCAAGACTTGAGCGCTAACGCCAATCAGTTCCCCTGTGGTTTGATACTGCTCAATACTTTTTTGAAAGGCTTGTATTTCCTCAGGGGTTAGCACATCGAGTAGGTCATGGTCTGCAAGCTGCTGTTCAAGGTCGGCTTCTAAATCAAACCCAATGACATCCACCAAGCGGTCTGCATCAAATGGGATTGATGCAATGAGCCCATTGAACAAAGCTTTGGCTTTCTGCTCGGTTTGAAATCCAAAACTGGTTGCGTTGTCCAGGGTTTGTTCTCGCAATGCTTGAGCTTGTTCCAATAGGGCAGGGATGCGTTGAACCTGGATCTGAGAATTATTTTCGAACTGGTCTATGGTATAGAGCCGCTGCTCATAAACAAATATGCCGGTGGTGGCATGGTGAGATTCTGGAGCCAGTGTTGAAATCCTTTGAAGAAAATTAGGATGAAATGTGGGGAGTGACAGGTTTATGTTGAAGACATGCGTTCCAAGCTTTCCGGCCCCGGCCATCAGTTGATAATGATGTTCCGTTCCATGGGAGAGCGCCAATCCGTAGAGAGGCGTCTGGAGCGTCCATTCGTTAAGAAGCGAATTTTGGCCTGTGAGGAGTTTAATTTTAGACGATTGTTCTTCGGGGTTCCATTGGGCGACGAAATAAAGCGGATTTTTAAATACAGAATCCAGAATGGCGATCGAAGTGGTGTTGGGAAGTTCGATGGAAGAAAATACGTCAAGAGAACCATAAGATGATTGGGAAAGAAGTGAAAAAAGGGAATCCACGGGAACAAGATCAATGCCTTCTGAATGACAAATATAAAACAGTTGATCTTTGCGATAAATTCCAAAGATAGCGGGTGGCGGTGTCTCTTGAGCCAAGGATAACGGGTGGAGGCTGTAAACAATATTTCCTGGTTGGCGTTCTCGTGTCATATAAAAAGTTTGAGCTGGTTTTTGAAGTCGGTCTTGTCGAAAATACTCTAGTAATAACGTTGGGGTATTCCAGGGGGTGGAGAGTGGCCATTTTGAAATTTTTACATGTGCAGAGGTGTTTGCTTGAAATAAATAAAATGAATTTTCATGAACATCGGGATGAAAACTGGAAAGCGTGTTTGCAGCAAGAATCGTTGGTAGAAGCCAAATGGCAAACCATAAAAGACATTGAGACAACCCAATGATAAACGTTTTTAACACAACAACACCCGAAACCGATTTTGTTACTCTGCAAAAACAATGCCAATAAAAAATTATGTATTACTTAAATAAAACGTTTTAAATGTTTGGAATTACATTCATATTTAATTTGGTTATTTTTTAATCAATCTAGATAAGGTGAGTAACGATTTGACAGCGTCAATGAATGTGACAAAAAAACAGCTCTCAAAAAAGTGAGGAAAGAGATCAACTTAAGTTGAGTTCGGCAGATGAAGATTTAGGTTATGTCAACGCATAATCGAACTTCTCCAGCGAAGCTTTCCAATTTATAAAGTAAGTTCGGAGTTTGCCTAAATTCATACTCCCACAGTGGCAGTGCAATGTGGTTAATGCAACTACCCCCCAGAAAATGGTTTCGGGATTTTAGAGATCCCAAACCATTTTCTGTAGTGGTGGTGGGTGTTTTAGGTTTTGATAGTGGCTAGTTTATAGGCATATTTTTAGAGGTGCTTGGGGTGGCTGGGTCGAAAACATCTCTATTATTTTAGCTATTTACAGAATTGGGGTTCTTTTATAG
>JACQJD010000045.1 GCA_016198185.1 Deltaproteobacteria bacterium | reverse complement strand
TGGAAAAGAAGCAATATGAGTTGTGCTTAGAGATTTTAAGACGCTTTCATAAAGCTGGTATTTTAAATTATTTAACTTTAGTAGGAAGCTGGTGTTCTTCCTTTTACAAAGATTATTTTCATTCAAATAAAGGGTTTACGACATTACGAACTCGAGATATTGATTTTCTCATTAATGCGCCCAATAAGATAAAAGAGAAAGTGGATATTCCTTTACTCTTAAAAGATTTAGGTTTTGTTGTTAGTTTTCAAGGCGATAAAGGATATATCAGATTAGATCACCCTGATCTTATGCTTGAATTTTTAGTCCCCGAAAAAGGAAGAGGAAGTGACAAGCCTCATCCTTTACCCATGCTGGGGCTCAATGCAACGCCTTTGCGATTTCTTGATTTTTTAGCTCAAAACAAAATTGAAGTTGAAATAGAAAATTTTTCAATCACACTTCCGCATCCTATTTACTATGCTTTGCATAAGCTCATTATAGGACATCGAAGACAGAAAAAGGACAAAGCTATAAAAGATCGACAAAGTGGAATAGATATTTTAAATGCCCTTATACAAAAAGGGGAGACCGATGCAATTAAGAAAGTTTTTGATTCAATGCCTTCGAAGTGGCAAAGTAAAATAAAAATCAGTTTGGAAAAAGCCCAAGAAGCTCGCCTATTGGAATTATTACTCTAGCAGGGTGTTGAAAGCGATCGAGCTAAATCCAGAGGAGTTCGGGTGCTCTACGGGAGATTGCTTTTTTAAAAAGGTGTGTTAACCAGTTTCTAAAAGTGGTTCTGAAAGCCACGCATGCTTAAGTTCGTAATGATTCACTATTTAAAATTAAAGTGCATATGTTTTTTCTTTTGTCTTTGGGTGCTTTTCATGAGCATGCCGGGATTGGCTCAAGTGGATTATTCCGAATTTGGTTTGGCGGGCTGTATTGAAAAAGTGCTCGCAGCAGAAGAAAGCTTGGGGGATGCCTTAACCTCTGCTCGGACGATAACGGCAAAAGCCCAGCTCATTCTTAATTACTTGCAAGAACAAGGTGTGATTCCAAAGCAGCAGATGCCGAGGCGGTATCTCAATTTAAAAAAGATAAAATGGATATTAAAATGTCGTCAGATGATGATTGAGGCTTGGGAAGTGGTTCCTGTAGCGAAAGATCGGCTTCGAGATTTTATGGCATTTGAAATGATTGCCCATGCCTATGTTCAGAGTAGAGGTCAGTCGGGGGATTCAGCGATTTCAAAAACGAGAGGTTATATTGCAAAGTCTGGAAATCTTCTTGAGGGGGAAGCTCATTTTACGCGGGAGACGGTTTCCTCTGTGATTGCCGAGATGACAAGATTGAGAGCGCAAGAGAAGATAGATGACTTAAGTCCTACTCAAAAAATAACGATGATCCGATCTCCCAATTCGGGTGTGGCTGAAACAGAAAGGCGTGTATTTCTTTTGGATCACTGGAAAAAAATGGGATTTTCTTATGAAGCACAAGTTCAAAGAGTGCTGGAAGGAGAATATGCTGTTTTAAGGGATCCTAGCCGGGGTGGCAGATTGGGTTCTGTAGAATTTCGTAGTCTTGTTGAGTGGTCTCAGTTGAAGGAATTAGCCCAAGCCATTTTTGGCTACTTACAGAGTGAGGGCGATCAAATACTTCTCTCCAGAATTCTTTGGATCTTAATGGTGCGAATGATTTATCAAACTGAACAAAATCTCCCTCTGCGTCGTACGATTCAACAGGGCGTGCTTGTTCAAAGGCTTTTTCTGGAGGATGTCCGGTTGGCCTATAGAGAATTATTTCTCATCGATCCCCAACCCACTGGACAGGCAGTGAAGGCCAAAGTAATCGAAAGATGGGCGGGGATGGATCTGCAAGATCCATGGTTTGAGGAGGCAAGCCTTCAGGTGGCTTTGGAGAGTGTTCAAGAAAATTCAACAGTTCCTGGTCCTCAAAAAAGAGAGCCTCTGAGGAAGGTTGAACAGCAATTACAGGTTGTGAAAGCAGTGGAACAAGAACTGGTTTTGGCTCGTGTTATTTCAACAAATGATTTTTCTCAAAGAGCGTTGGATCTTATTTATTTAGGAGTGATCATGAGGGGCACCTGATCACGCAAGAACAAATCTTAGAAATAAGAAGATCTATACAGTCTTTCGGACCAGAAACAAACGTTGAAGAACTTAAGTTAGCGCTGGAGAGTCGTTATGTAAGGTTTGCTCAGCGAAAATTTTTGTGGCGTGGCTATGATTTCAATCTGAACGCCATCCGTGATTGGCTTGAAGAGAGAGACTTTATCGAAATAGCAACGACCTCTTTAACCACAGAGAGGGTCAAAGCGTTGATGGAAACCCCAGAAGGGTTACCCTTGTGTGATCAAGTGGATCTTGTTTTGGCGGCTCGGGCCAAACTGGGTGGTACAAGTTTAGAGCAGGGATCTGCAACAGCTCGTATTTTTAATTTTTTAAGGGAAGGTGCTTATCTGTTGGTACCCAGGAGTGATGATGCATTGTCTTTAGAAAAAATAGAGCAGATTTTATATGTACAATATCTGCTGAGGGTAGAAGGGCCATCGTGTGTTTCTTCTGTGGCCCATGAATATGTACTTCAACACATTAAAAGAGTCCTAGATGAAGAGGGTAGCAGCAATCCTTCTGCAATGTCTCCCACGGATATACGTGACAGGTTAATTCGGAAAAGGGTTTTGACAGAAGCCGATCGGTGGACATTGGAGAATCGAACAATTGTGAGGATGAAGCAACTCCTTCTTGCGCAGCCATCTCATAGGGGTGGGCGCCCCAAAAGAAGGTTTGGATTGCCAGAGGGACCACACAGGAGTTTATCTGAGATCTTTGAGCTGGGGGCTTCTGATTTTTTTCGACCGAGCGTGGGGGAAGATGTTTTAGAGCTAACCATACAAGCCTTTCGTCGAGATATTGAGCGTGAAGAAGCACTTTCAGGCAGAGTTTCTCTTCGACCAGGTCGAGGGCGCGATAGTCGAGGACGAGCCCGAACGCCTAGAAAATAAAGACAGGGCAAGAGAACAGTCCTCAAGGCGCGGGGGCTCTTGAGACTGTTCGAAGATGCCAACCGTTTTAGTTTTTTCCAAATAAAGCCGATATCTAGACATCATGAACAAGAAGGCATTCGGTTTGATGTTGGTGTGTCTATTTTGTCTTAAATTTCTGTTTGCGCAAGAAAGTGGAAGATTTAAATCAAAAATTTTAATGCCGGAACCCCTTGCGAATGAGGGAACTATTTTTAAAGAATGGAGTGGGGATGACCCCGCTTATATTCAACACAAGATTGAGAAATTTTTAGAAGATCCCGAGCGTTTTTCATATTTTCTCTCTTGGCCGCTGATAGAAGACCCACGGGTTCAAGAACGTGTTGAACAGATGTTATCAAATTCTGCACTTAAGAGTGAAACTTTCTATCATCTTTCACATGTTGTTTTGATAAGCGGTAATGGTCCTTTGATTCAAAGAAACATAGATCGTCTTTTAATGAGGGATCCAAGTCTAATAGGGCGATTATCTCCTGATGATTTATCAGAGGCCGCACCTCTGGTGGATGCAACTTCTCGATCGCGCATTCAGAATTTGTTGCATGGTTTTATTTCCTATGCGGCTCAGCAGGGAGATACTAAATTTATAGAAGAATATCTGGAGGTAGCGGGTAGGAAAGATGAATTTATTTCTCAGCTTTTGGCATCACCAGATGAGACTCAGAAACGAAGGGTTGCAGAAGAGGTTCTTAGGTTTCAGAAAAAAGCGAAGCAGCCGTATGATCCAGAAAGCATGTCTGTGATTCGAAATTTAGCGAAGAAAGGTGAAGATCAGGTAGAAGCCATTGAAGCGCTGGCGGAATTTTGGGATCCCAATAATGTGGATGCCATGGTTGAACTCTTACATGATCAAGATCCATACATTCAAACCCATGCTCGTCGCCAATTTTCAAATATTCCGGTTCAAGATGGCAGAATCGCAGCGATTCTTTCGCAGCATTTAGATGACCCAGCTGTGGTGATTCATCTTGCTAGGCATGGCCATGCTCAGGCCAAAGAAATATTTATGCGAATGATGCAAGATCCAGAGTTGCCCTTCTTGGAGGAGACTGAGACAGACTCCATTGGCGTTAATATTTTTATGTCTTTTATGAAGGTTTTTAGAAAGGGCTCCGAAGCTGTTTTGATCCAACATCTTCAAAACCCGGGATTTGCGTTATCTTTAAAAGGTGAAGTTTTAGAAGCATTGAATGCCATGAAGGACCTTTCCATTTTTCCAAATTTAAAGAAATTAATTCGAAGTGCTATTTTGGATGAAAATTCTTTTGTCTATCGGGCTTTCATGTCTCCTGAGCTACTCGAAAGATTATTTGCTCAAGATCCAGAGTATGAAACATTGGCCAAAATTTTTCACAACAATACACGAAGATATTTTGGGGATACAATGAACCGTCAAATGCGTAGAATGATTACAGGCATTGAGGGTGAAGTGAACTGCTTTCAAGAAAATGAGCAGATGGGAGAAGAAGTTTCCAAGACAGAACCAAAAATAAAACCCACCCATCCGGCTGCACCCCTGGAAGCCTTGGCATCCAGTCTTGAGACCATGATGCCAGAAATGCAAGTGTTCGCAAATCCGAAAGCCTATGAGCGACAAGTGAAAGAGGTTGAAGATCTGGCCAAAAAATTTTTAGAAATAACGGAACAATTTTACCAAAGGATTCCCTTAAAAAAAGAATTTCATCCGCTCAATTGGCCCAGAGAAAAAGATTGGATTGTAACGTCCACCACGGAAGAAATGCCTGCCGTTGTGAAGGACAGAGTGAAGGAATACAGAGCTCTTCAGCAGGCTTTAAACCCCATTCGAAATCAACTGCAAGAAGGACTTTCGTTTAAAGGAACGCTTCGTGAAAAGAGGGATCATTGGCAAAAGGTAATGACGACCATTCACCAAGAACAGGTTGGAAATGTTTATATGGCCTCAGTACCCATTGAACAACGCTTTCGAAAGACTGCTTCAAAATTTAAACCGACTGAAACTTATTTCGAACCCTATGTTCGAGGTCAGGTTTCCGAAATGCGGAAAGTTCTGCAAAGAACCTTTACCAAAAACACGTTAGAGCGGTTGTTCCAAGAACCGTAGAGTCTTAAACATTAGCGCTGTTTTTTTCATTATCCGAAAGATCACATTTTGAAGATTGACTTAATCATAGCGTGGCTGCTGCCAGTATCTCTGTGGCGGCATTGAAGTTCGAGCCACAGAGATACTGGCAGCAGCCACACTTTGAAAAAGAACGTTATGTTTTTTTAAACAAATTCCGATAAGGGGTAAAGAGGAAGAATCCCATGTCGGTGAAATTAGATATTTTTAAAGATCTCGAACATGAACAGGTGATTTTTTGCAATGCCCCTGATTTTGGCCTCCGAGCGATCATTGCAATTCATAGCACCATTTTAGGGCCTGCACTTGGAGGAACTCGGATGTGGCCGTATCGTTCAGAAGCAGAAGCCTTAGAAGACGTGCTTCGGCTTTCCAAGGGAATGACCTATAAGTCGGCTGCTGCTGGACTTAATTTTGGAGGTGGAAAAGCGGTGATTATCGGAGATCCTCAAACACAAAAATCAGAAAATTTATTTAGAACCTTTGGTGCTTTTGTGGAACGCCTTCAAGGGCAGTTTCTCTCTGGCGAAGACGTGGGGGTGGATGTCAACGATATGGAATTTATGTTTATGGAAACCCAGTTCGTGGTGGGGCTTTCTGATGCACATGGGGGAAGTGGCGACCCATCGCCCATGACCGCTTATGGCGTCATTCAGGGTATGCATGCGTGTATTGAGCGTGTATTCAAACAAAAACATTTAAAGGGGCTCACCGTTGCGATCCAAGGATTGGGGCATGTGGGCTATAGCTTGGCTGAAAAATTGACGAAGCTCGGGGTTGTGGTGATTGGCTGTGATCTCAATGAGGTGAATGCCAAGAAAGCGCACAAAGAATTAGGGATTGAGGTTGTCTCGGTCGATAGTATTTACGAAGTGCAATGCGATATTTTTGCCCCGTGTGCTTTGGGGGGGATTCTCAATGAAAAAACGATTCCCAAGTTAAAGTGCGCGATTGTGGCGGGCAGTGCCAATAACCAGCTCAAAGAAGATGCTCATGCCAAACTTCTCCAAGCGCGAAATATTTTGTATGCCCCAGATTATATGATTAACGCCGGGGGACTCATCAATGTGGCTTTGGAACTAGAAGGCTACTCCAAAGAACGCGCGCGCATTCAAGCCAGAAATATTTATTATAATTTAAAACGGACGTTTGAAATTGCTGAAGAACAAAAAATTTTACCTCATGAAGCGGCAGACCGGTTGGCCGAAGAACGCATTCGAAAGGTGGCTCGTATTCCGAGATCTCATTGTTTGGCCAAAGATCAAATCAAACGACATCAAACGTTTGACATCAAAAAAGTGGCTTAACCCATGTATCGCACCTGCATTTTTATTTTATTGGATGGCGCAAGACCCGATGTTCTTGGGCAATTGTTACAAGAAAAAGTACTCCCCAATTTTTATGAACTCTTTGTGAAGCGGGGTGTCTTTACGCGTGCAACCACTGTGTTCCCTTCGACCACCGGGCCAGCGTACTTACCCTATTTGACCGGAAAATTTCCAGGGGAATGTAATATTCCAGGCATTCGCTGGTTCGATCGGAAGGTTTTTTCCAAATCGCCTTGGAACCTGGATCGATGTCGCAGTTATGTGGGATTGGAAAATTATTTTTTTAATCGCGACCTTTCACCGAATGTAAAAACCATTTTTGAATGGTTCCAAAATCCAGTGAATATTTTTAGTCCTATGAGTCGAGGGGTTGCCTGGCAAAATAACCATGCTTATCTTTTAAAATCTTATTATGCATTGGTTGGCCGGTGTTTTGATGACTGGTCTCGCGTGGATCAAAAACTTTTTGATATGGCTCTGGGCGCACTCGATAAAAGACCAGATTTTATGTTTTTAGCTCTACCGGGTATTGACGAGCTTTCGCACCATTTAAATCCGTGGTCACCTGAAGTGTTGAATCAATATCGTGCGTTCGATCGCCATTTGGGAAAACTATTGCAGGCGCTCGACCAAAGGAAAATGCTGGAAGAGACGCTCATTCTGTGTGCTGCGGACCATGGGTTGTCGGCCATTCAAGATCATTTTGATGTGGTCGGGTTTTTGGAACGGCAGGGATGTCGAGCATTCTATTATCCTAAGATTTATCGAAAAGATTTTGATATTGCGATTATGCCGTCAGGCAATGCGATGGCGCATCTTTATTACAAGAATGGCAAAGGATGGGCGCAGGCCAATGATGAGCATGATTTAGAGCGCTTCATGGATTTATTAGCGCCGCAGCCAGCGATATCATGGGTTGCCGCACGAAAAAAAGAAGGTGGCATTTACGTTCGTTCTCGAGAGGGGGAAGCAGTCATTTCGAAAGATCATGGCATGATTGGCTATCGGGTTTCGGGTAAAGATCCGCTTCACTTGGGCAAGATTCCTTCTAAGCTATCGTCTCAAGAGAGTTTGGAAAGTTCTTTCGACCAAAAATTTCCGGATGCATTGGTTCAGCTCCTTCAATTGTTTGAATCGCCCCGAACGGGCGATTTGGTTTTGAGTGCAGAACCAGGATTTGATTTGAGACTGGGGTATGAATGGCCCGAACATCGTTCCAGTCATGGGTCTTTGTATCGAGAACACATGCAGGTGCCGGTGGCCATTTCGCACCCTGTGACCTTTAACAAAAAATTGAGATCGGTAGATCTCTTTGGGCTCATGTTGGAGCTCATGGGCATTCGGCAGTATGAAACGCAGGCAACTTTTTTAAAAGCTGCGTAAGGAGAGGACATATGAAATTCTTTCATGATCTTATAGCAATTGGCGTTGGTATTTTGGTGTTGGTGGCGATGTCATTGGAAGCAATGACGGGCACCGATTTTGAATCTGCGGTCTACAGCATTGAACAGATGAAAACGCTGATTTCAAAAAACATTATTTCTGATGCCAAACTTCGTGACATTGCAGCGAAAGACAAAGAGAGCTTTCTGAAAGAGAAAGAAACCAATCGCAAGTTTCATGCTGCCATTTCAGCGTATATGGATTTTGAACTGTTAGCAGAACTTTCGATGCCAAAAAAATGGCAAGAAAAATATTGGACTTCCTCCAGAGAAAAAAAGAAATTTCTAGGCCATCTTCAAAGTTTGGTTGAAGAAATTGTATACCCTCGAGGGAAAGATTTTTTTGAGTCGGTAACGGTTTCTTATAAGCCAGAAGGGGGTGTTTCCAATCAAAAACTTTCGGTGCTTTCTAAAGTATTATTCAAAGATAAAAAAGACAAATCGGTTGAGATTCACTATCGTTTAACAAAGCGCAACGGCCGGTGGAAGGTGTTTGATGTTAATTTAGAGGGCGACTGGTGGAGCGAAAGTTTCAAAAGCCAATTTAATCATATTATTACAACCGAATCTTACGAAAGCCTGCTTGGGCGGATGGAAAAAAAGTTAAGCAATGTAAAGCAAGGGTTAAGTTTGTAATTTTGCTTTGTGGTTGAAGGAAACAAAAGCAGCTTGGCCACTTTTAGAGGTGGCAGCTGCTTTTGTTTTTTTTCTTTTTCTTTATTCCCCCCAGGGGGAAGAGACTGTTGCCGAACTGTCATTCCGAGCACGAAGTGCGAGGAATCTCGAGGGAGATCCTTCGGGACTTTGTCCCTCAGGATGACTTGGGCAAC
>JACQJD010000044.1 GCA_016198185.1 Deltaproteobacteria bacterium | reverse complement strand
GCCTGGGACATCCTGTGAATAGTGTTTGAAAATAAAAAGGGTGGAATGCTACACTTGCGTATAAGCATGAAGCGTCTTCATAAATTATATTTTTTCTATGGATTGCTGTTTCTCATTTTTATCGCGTTAGGTCTTTTTTATTATTTTTCACCTTTAGGGGAAGGATTGCGCCCTCACGAAATTCGTCAAATTAAAGTTTGGGTCAAAGAACACCATTGGGTGGCGCCATGGCTCTATATTCTTTTGTTTACGGTTGGGACGGTTTTGTGTATTCCAGCCACTTTTTTTAGTTTTTTGGGTGGCATTGGGTTTGACGTGACCGAAGGAACATTGCTTTCGCTCTTGGGTTCTAATTTGGGAGCGTGGGCCTGTTATTTTATTTCAAGGAGCCTTAGCAAACCCTTTGTGGAGCACTATTTGGCTGGTTCGATGGAATATTTTATTCAGCGATTGTCTAAAAAAGGGTTTTCAGTTGTCGTTTGGATACGTCTATTGCCTCTTTTTCCTTACAGCCTTCAAAATTATGCATTTGGACTATCGAAAGTAAAATGGCGAGATTATTTTTTTGGGAATCTGGTTGGCATGTTTCCCTGGTCTTTTGGATTGGTTACCTTGGGAGATATCGCAATCAAAATTTCATTTCAAGATCCTCGTATTTTATTTAGGCTCGAAATTTGGGGTCCGCTGCTCTTGGTGGCAATGCTCATGATTCTTCCTCAGTTTTTAAAATTGAACCGACGCATGGTTGAAAAATTTCGGAGATTCAAAAGATGAATTCAACTTTTAAATCTGAAAAGAGCCCTTATTTGTTACAACATGTGAACAATCCTGTGGATTGGTATCCTTGGGGAGAGCCGGCTTTTGAAAAAGCCCGCCGTGAAGATAAACCGATTTTTCTTTCTAGTGGCTATTCGACCTGTCATTGGTGTCATGTGATGGCGCATGAGTCGTTCGAAGATGGAGAGGTTGCCAACATTTTAAATCAATCTTTTGTGTCTATTAAGTTGGATCGCGAAGAGCACCCTGAAATTGACAAAATTTATATGGATGCATTGCAAGCGATGCAGGGCCAGGGGGGATGGCCGATGAGTGTTTTTTTAAATCATGACTTAAAACCATTTTATGCGGGAACGTATTTCCCCAAAAGGGTGTTTAAAGATATTCTTTTTCGAATTGCCGACGGGTGGAAACAGGAGCGCGAAAAAATAAATCATCATGCCCAAGAGATTACCGCTTATTTAACGAACGCGCCGATATCTGAACGAGAGATGTTAGATGAACGAATGTTCAACTTTGCGCTTCGTCATGCCCGTCAAAATTATGATTCAGCGTATGGTGGATTTGGGGGGGCTCCAAAGTTTCCACCCAGCATGAAATTGCAACTTCTGATGCGAATCGCCAATCGTTCACCAGAAGGCGAATTAAAAAACGAAATTCTGAAAATGGTACGGCAGACCTTAGATCAAATGGCCTGTGGGGGAATGTATGATCATCTGGGCGGTGGGTTTCATCGCTATGCGACGGATGAGCGATGGCGAATTCCGCATTTTGAAAAGATGCTCTATGACAATGCCCTTCTGGCATGCACGTATTTGGAGGCTTATGCATTCACCCATGAATCCATGTATCAAGAGGTTGCCCAAGAAATATTAAATTATGTACTTCGAGAGATGACGGCGCCTGAAGGTGGATTTTATACGGCGCAAGATGCAGATAGTGAAGGCGGGGAAGGCGCGTTTTATGTTTGGACGTATGCGGAATTAGAATCCCTGTTGACGCAAGCAGAACTGAAGAAGGTTACCGATGTGTATGCTGTTTCCATACAAGGTAATTTCGAAGAGGGGACCAATGTTTTTTATTTATCTTCGTTACAGGCCTGGAAGGGGAAAAAAGATCCCCTCCTGATAGAAGCGCACGCTAAATTATTGAGGGCGCGGCAAACAAAAGAACCTCCTCTCAAAGACGATAAAATTTTAACCGATTGGAATGGGTTGATGATGGGTGCCATGGCCAAAGGGTATCAAGTTTTAAAAAACCCTCTTTATTTGAAAGCCGCCCAAAAAGCCGCACATTTTGTTGAGCAGCATCTTTTTAAAAATCAGGTCTTATTGAAGCGATTTCGCGAGGGTGAGGCACGATTTGAAGCGGCTTTAGATGACTATGCGTATTTCATTTGGGGACTGATGGAGCTCTATGAAGCCGACTTTGATTCACACTGGCTCGATTGGGCACGAGAACTTCAAAACATTCAAGATCGTTTGTTTTGGGATGAGACGGATGGCGGTTATTTTTATACGAGTTCTAATGTACGTCATCTCATTCGACGTACCAAAGAATATCACGATGAAGCAAGACCCAACAGCAATGCTGTGGCTGCACTGAATTTGATGAAATTACAAGGATGGTTTTTGGATCCTGCATCTGTCAGCAAGGCGAGATCTATTTTAGAGAATGCCTCTGGCAGCATGGCTCATGATAATGGAGCTTATTCTCAAATGTTGGTGGCTCTCGATTTTTATCTATCGCCTCGATCGGAAATCGTGATAGTTTCAAAAGATCAAGATGTTAAAGCAAAAGAAATGGTTGAAAATATATATCAAGTTTTTTTCCCCTATCGACAGCTTTCATGGATCACCGAGGAAAATGCTGCGAAACTTCCACTGACCAAAGATAAAGTTATGAAGGATCACAAAACAACGGTTTATGTATGTGAAGCCCAGAGGTGTCAGGAGCCTGTACATACTTGGAATGAAGTTGAGCGAAAATTAAAGTCAAAGCCACTTCAATTTGAATCATGATTTGGGAACATCATTTAGATCCAGTCATTTTATCTTTGGGGCCACTTCAAATGCGCTGGTATGGGCTTATGTACGTGGTGGGCTTTGTGGCTGGATTTTTCGTCCTTCGAAAATTATCTCGAGAAAAAATCTTAAGTCTCAATGAAGAACAGATTGACACGATGTTGTTTTATATTTTTGTGGGGCTTTTCTTGGGAGCTCGGATCTTTTTTGTTTTTGTTTATAATTGGCCCTATTACAGCGATCACCCTGCAGAAATCATTGCATTTTGGCGAGGAGGTCTTTCTTTTCATGGAGGGCTTCTGGGGTTTGTCATTGCTTTTATTCTGTTAAGTCGGAAATTTGACGTTCCCTTTTGGAATATTGCAGATGCCGCTTGTGTGGCTGCCCCCATTGGTATTGCGGCGGTGCGGATTGGTAATTTTATGAATGGCGAGCTCTACGGTCGTTTTACCGATGGAACGTGGGGTGTTATTTTTCCTGAGGGAGGGCCGATGCCGCGGCATCCTTCCCAATTGTATGAGGCTTTCTTTGAGGGAATTTGTTTGTTTGTGATTCTTTTTTCTTTGCGTGGGAAATTGTCTCAAGCAAGATTGTCTGCCTTGTTCCTGATATGTTATGGCATTTTTCGATTTGGGCTTGAATTTTTTAGACAGCCCGATATCCAGTTAGGATTTGTTTTATTAGAATTTTTTTCGATGGGGCAAGTCTTATGTTTCTTGATGATTGTTTCAGGCTGTATTCTTTGGTTTTATCATCGGCCGTTAAGGTCTGAGCGCTGAATTTGTGATTCGTCTTACAAAAATTCGAAGTGCCGGTTCTCGCCACTGAGAGCGTGTCAGAAGATCAAAAACATCTGGAATGGGAATTTCTAAATCTTGACTTGTTAAAATGGTGCAATCCTGCCCATCCAGTTCTCTTCTCAGTTGATCTTCTAAAAATTGACTGATGCGAGGAATGCCTGCTCTTCGGGCGTCTTCTTGTGATGGAAAGACCGTGACCATCTCATGGGTTACGGACTCCGTGAGGGTATTTAGAAAGGCAGGATCTAGCGAGGGAGGTGTTTGCAATGGGAAATCTGCATCCAGGAGTTCGGATTGAGTTGGAAGTCCAAGATCAAATTCCGTTTCAGGTTCGGTGGGTTGGCGAGAACCCAGCCAAAAGCGTTCTTCGAAGGGTGGGGTTGCATCCGGTGATTGCGCTCGAGGTTTATTCCAAAAGGTATATTCTTTGTTATCGTCTCCGTAGGGGATATAAGCATGTCCCGGTTGAAGCAGTTCAAAATTAAAAAATTCTAAGCGCAGGGCCTCAATGAAAAATTTCGTTGTTTCAACAAGATACTGAGCCATGTTTTGATTTTCAGTTAAATAGAATTCCGTAGATTCATCCATGGGCAGTGTTTTTCTTAAAATTTTTCGGATAAACCGCCTGGGCAAAGCTTCTTTCTCCGTTTCTCGAGAGATGATGTAAAGATCATGGAAGGCAATCCATCTTTCAACCACGGCAGACCACTTTTGGAAAAAACGACGGAGGTGATCTACATCGGTGGTAGATAAATCTGGCCTTGTTGAAAGATAAGCTTCTAAACGTTGTTCAAGCTCAACACTGCGTTTTAAGCGATGATCCGTAAATTTAATAAAGCGATTTTCTTGCGCAGTTTTTTGAAGCCCCTGTAAATAGGAAAGCAAGTCACCAATAAAGAGTTCACGTTCTTTTTGACCGACTGGACTGAGTTGTGCTTGTAGGCTTTGTTCCAGGAAAGAACACACCGCGACACTCAATACAATGCCCAACACAACCTTGGTTCGAAAAAAGATTTTTTTCACCAATGAAAAGCAAATTATCTCTGAATGGATCTGCCGTCAATAACAACTTCAAGACTTCAAAAAAAGGAAACAAAAGAGTCTTCTTAAACTGAGTCTGGGAGATGAAGATTTATTTATATGAGAGATGACAGAGCCTCCTTAGGGGATGAATCATAAACCCATCTCGCAGGCCGAGCGGGCATGGCTTTTGCCCTACGGGCAAAAGAGCGAGGCCGAGAGCTGAGCGGCAACTTCCTCGTAGGGGAAGTAGACCGCGTGGTTTATGATTCATTCCCTAAGGAGGCAAAATTATCTATTTTTCGTAAATAAATCTTCATCTCCCCGAACCAAACT